>CAZLRE010000025.1:0-4935 GCA_964561885.1 uncultured Planctomycetales bacterium
CGGATGTTTAAAACCGCGTTCTTTTTGTAGGCTTCAATGGATGCTTTCACTCTTTGAAATTCCTTTTTACTGACACTCACGTACTCACCGCGTCCGATGGCGTCTTCGATGGCTTGTTCTTCCGCATCCAGCTTGTCGAACTTTGGCTTCTTCATTGGTTGTCCTCCTTTATATAGCGTTTTCTGTCCTTACGAGACCGGTACATCGTCTTTAAAAATAAATACTTATCCTCTTCAATATACACAATGACCCAAATATCACCTTGATAAAACACGATCATGGCCTTTTGATGATGCCTGGTTTTATTGCGCTGTATATCCAGAATATCGCCTGTCAATACCTCATCGAACGAAGCACCGCGCGTACGTTTCAACACATCCGATTTCTCCGGATCCCAACGCACAGGTTTAGGCAGATCCGGATGTATATACAAATTGTAATACATATGACCTCCTAGACCAAGGATTAATTTTCTCCGGTAGTGCTCTGTGGGGTTTCTGCTGGGGGTTTATGACTGTGCACCAAGGGGGTTGGTGCGGTGCAAACGTCAAAAGAGATGGGGAAAGTTCGTGTCTCTGAAAAAACCTGATTATTCTAACATCGGCGCTTCGTGACAGCCAGCAAGACGGTTACCAGGACTTAAGCTTATTTAAGAAATCGCCGTCCGTCAGATCGCAGTGAATAGGGGTCACCGTGACATAACCGTGATGCAGCGCCCAGGTGTCGGTGCCGTCATCATTCTTGACCGGCGGCGGGTCGCCGGCCAGCCAATAGTATTCTCTTAAATTCGGGTCTTCCCTGCGGGTGAATTTGCCCAGGATCGGCTCAAGCCCCTGACGCGTAAACCGGATGCCTTTGATCTGGGAAGGTTTAAGCGCCGGCACATTGACGTTCAAGAACGTCCCTTCCGGCATTCCGTTTTTAGCCACCATCCGGCAGAGCTTGGCCGTGACATTGGCCGCATACGCATAATCGTTCTTTGAAAAAGAATTATAGGAAACCGCGATCGAAGGAATACCCATCAACGCGCCTTCACGGGCGCCGGCCACTGTGCCGGAATAATGGACACTGGCCCCTTCATTGGGACCGCAATTGATCCCTGAAACGACCAGATCCGGCTTCTCTTTAAAAATAACTGAAACGCCGAACTTGACACAATCAGCAGGCAGACCGCTTAAGGCTGTGCCGAAAGGTTTTCCGTTGCGTGTGACCTTCTTCTGCCACAGCGGATGGCGAAGCGTGATGCCGTGGCCCACCGAACTGCGCTCGGAATCCGGAGCAACCACGGTCACCGTTGCGATCTTTTTAAGCGCCAAATAAAGCGCGTAGATCCCATCGGCATAAATACCGTCATCATTCGTCAATAAAATTTTCATGGCCATTAGTATACTCCCGGAGAAATAAATGAGAAGCAGAAAAATGAAATACCGCATCGAACTCAAAACAGACAATGATTATGATACTTTCGGTTGTCTGACCGGCGGACTTGTATTAGAATTAAGCCGCTTCGAATTGTAACCATTGATGAAAGGCATTTCATGCGCAAACAAAACGCTTTAGAAAAGATCTTTGAATCGATCCTTTGGAAATCACGCCTGAGCACGTTTCTGATCGTTATATTCAGCGCCGCCGGCGGCTTCGGTTTATTCGTCATGGGATCGATCGAGATCTACCATGCGCTGAATATCATCGCCAACATCACCCAGCATACGAAACCCACCGAAGCGGTCCTGATCAGCGTCATTGGCGCGCTGGATTTGTATCTGATCGGCGTTATCCTGCTTTTGTTCAGCTTCGGCATTTATGAACTTTTTATCTCCCGGATCGACCCGGCCCGTGTTGAGGGCGGCGATAACATCCTGAACATCGAATCCCTGGATGAACTTAAAAATAAGATCCTTAAAGTCATCGTGATGGTCATGGTGGTGAGCCTGGCCAAGGTCGTCCTGGGAATGCAATTCTCAACCCCGCTGGAAGTCCTCTATTTTGCCGTCAGTATTCTGTGCGTATCAGCCGCAGTGTTTTTCATCCGCAAAAACGAATGATCCCCAAATAACAAACAAAAAGGGCACCTCAAACGAGATGCCCTTTTTTGTTTAATACTTAAGACAGCTAATTAATAGCGATCTCTGCGTCCGCCTCTATCACCACCGCGGTCACGTCCACCACTACCACCCCAGCTGCCACGGCTGCTTCCACCACCACTGCGGGGGGCGAACTCAGTCTTGGGACGAGCTTCGTTAACGCTCAACGGACGGCCCATGAAATCCTTACCATTCAGGGCGTTCATTGCAGCTTCGCCTTCCTCTTTGGAATTCATCTCAACGAAACCGAATCCGCGAGGGGCGCCTGTGAACTTGTCCTTAAGGATAGAAACCTTGGAGACAACTCCGAAAGCTTCGAATTCCTTGCGAAGATCGTCCTCTGTGGACGCATGGGCTAAGTTACCTACGAATATATTCATAACAACTCCTGTTTTTACGCACCGAAATGCGCGATGTTTTTCTCCGTGAACCATTTTCACGAAGAGATTCAATGTCGATTGGGGATGCGCAAACAAGAGACTAGATAACTAGGAGGACTAAACTGAAGCCAGACTAGGAGAGTCTATTGGTGTGATCCGTTCGAATTGTGTGCACATACTACTCACAATCCGCTGCCATGTCAAAGACTATTTTAAAATAGGGCTGGTTAACTAAAACCCATCCAGCGGCCTAACTGAAACACCGCCAATGCCGCCAAATAGGCCAAAATCGCCATATAAACGAACTGGAACAAGGGCCATTTCCAGGAATTGGTCTCGCGCCAAACGACCGCGATCGTGCTCACACACTGCATCGCAAAAACATAAAACACCATCAGACTTAGACACACCAAGGGCGTAAATAACGGACTTCCGTCCGGCCATTGGGCGGACACAAAGGCCTCACGCAATGTTCCCTCATCCGACTCATCACCCAGGTTAAACACAATGCTCATGGTGGAGACAAAAACCTCGCGCGCCGCGAACGAACCGATGAGCCCAATGCCGATGCGCCAGTCATAACCCAGCGGTTTAATTAAGGGCTCAACCGCTGTCCCCATTTGTCCGGCATAGCTCATTTTAAGGGCCTCGGCCCCGCTTAAGTCAGGATGCTTGGGGTAGGTCATCAGCGCCCACAGAACGATCGACAAGGCCAGAATGACCGTGCCCGCGCGCTTTAAGAACAACCCGCTTCGCTCCCACATGTGAAAAGCGACCGTCTTCCACGAAGGCCAGCGGTACGGCGGAAGTTCCATGATGAAAACCGGCTTTTGCGACCGCAATAAGGTGGACTTAAAAAGCCAGGCCATCAGGCAGGCGCCCACGATCCCGATCAGATACATCAAAAGCATTACGCCTGATTTATTAAAACCGGACGCATCCGGCATCAAAACCGCGATCATGATCGCGTAAACCGGCAGACGCGCCGAACAGCTCATCAGAGGCGCCACCAGGATCGTGATAAGACGGTCCTTGGGGCTTTCAATGGTCCGCGCCGACATGATGCCCGGAATGGCGCAGGCGAACGAACTGAGCATCGGAATAAAGGATTTGCCGTGCAAGCCCACTTTGCTCATCACACGGTCCATGATGAAGGCCGCGCGCGCCATGTATCCCGTGTCCTGCAACAGACCGATAAATAAGAACAGGATGAGGATCTGGGGCAAGAAAATGACAACCCCTCCCACACCCGCAATGACGCCGTTGACGATGAGATCCTTAAGATCGCCGTCAGGCATAACGGAAGACACCCAGTCGCCCAGATGGCCAAATGCTCCGTCGATCCAGTCCATCGGGTAACTGGCCACAGTAAAGATCATGTGGAACATCCCGGCCATGATGCCCAGAAAGAAAAGCCAGCCGAATAATTTGTGGGTCAGGACCGCGTCGATCTTTTCGGTCAAGTCCGGCCCTTTTTTGGATGTGTCGCGGACAGATTCCTTGATCACATATTTGATCCAGTCATAGCGCGCTTCAATGGCCGCGGTTTTCGCGCGCAGGCCTTTGGCAATGAACCGCTCCTGGATCGAATTGATCTGGGAAATAAGCTCCTGTTTATAAAAACGTTTTAAAGGATCGGTGGCCTTTTCATCATTTTTCAGCTTCGGCCATTGCGACATAAAGACCAGCGCTTCCGCGAACGCCTCATTTTTGCCCATGCCCTCACGGGTCAACAGCCGCACCAGATGATCGACGTCTTCTTCCAGATCGGGCGCCATGCGCCAGCCGCGGGTATACGTCGCTTTAACACCGGAGGTGATGGCCTGTTTTAACTCCTCGATCCCCTTGTTCTGATGGCCCACCGTGGGTATGACCGGAACCCCCAGCATCATGGAAAGTTTTTTAATGTCGATCGTTTTATGGGAACGTTCGACCTCATCCATCATATTTAACGCGATCACGATCGGAATGCCAAGGTCCTGAATTTGCGTGACCAGATACAAATTGCGTTCCAGATTACCGGCATCGACCACACACACGACCAGATCGGGTTTAGGCGTGTCCGGCGTGCGGCCCAACAGGACATCGCGCGCCACCTGTTCATCCGGAGAACGCACCGCCAGACTGTACGTTCCGGGAAGATCGATGACATTAACAACACGATCCCCGGCAAGGACAAGCGTGCCGCTTTTTTTCTCAACGGTCACACCGGGATAATTACCGACTTTTTGGCGAAGTTTGGTGAAGGCGTTAAACAGCGTGGTCTTGCCGGAGTTGGGATTGCCGGCCAAGGCGACTGTTTTGATAACGGATACGGGATCCAATTGAGTGTTTTGAGATGTGGGCATAGGTGTCAAAGAATTAGAGCGACTTTAATGCGTTGGGCCTCGGCCTTGCGCAGCGATAAAAGGTATCCGCGCACGCGGATCTCGATGGGGTCCCCCATCGGAGCGTATCGGATAACCTCAACT
>CAZLRE010000025.1:4945-12790 GCA_964561885.1 uncultured Planctomycetales bacterium
TCTTCACCCGGCGTGACACCCATTTCCACGATGCGTTCGTAATCTTCATTATCCGCCGTGAAATCGCGGATGACACCACGCTGGCCCACAGACATCTGGCTCAACAGGATCAGCTCATCAGAGACAGACTTGGAAGATTTTCCCATATCCTGGACAAAAATGTTCTGGGCGAGTTTCTTGCTGATGGCCACACGGGCTTGCGCGACCTTGCAGATGATGGCCCCGCTGTCGACGACTTTGTCGATCAGGGCGGATTCTGTAAAACCCATTTCCCGCAAGCGGTGGATAACCCCGTCATCTCCGGTCAGACGGACGATCCTAACACGGTGCCCGGCAGGAACATCGCTCAAAAGAAGCTCTCCGTTAGCGGAAGGTTCCTTTTGACGGCCGAAGAATTGAGTTAACCACGATGATGCCATCTTAATCTTTCCCGCATCCGGAACAATGGGATTTTGTATTTTTACGCAGTGACCGCCTGAGGGTTGCCAATAAATACACAACGCTGAGCGCGATCAATAGAATAACGATGAAGGTCTGCATAGGCTTCCTAAAACGTGCACGTCCAAGCATCAACCCGGAAATGCGTTTATTAATGACGTAATTCTACTCCCCTGAACCGGCAAAGTAAATATTTTTGGTTCTTTTGAGATTTAAGTGGGTATGCTCGCTTAAACGCAGCCTTGTGAGGGCCGGGTTTGAGCGAATTGAACCCAACACCATTTCCCTGATGATCTATGAGACAAATGGTATGCGGGCTCTTTGAGCGAGATCCCGGTCCTCACAGGGCTGAGGCTGGCAGGTTTTGTTCAAAGAACCATATTGCTCCGGCCGTTTACGATTTCTCGGAAAAAGAATCCTTGATCAGCTGATAAATGTGAAGGATCTTGCGCACGCCGTCGGTCATGGAACGCGACGATATGGTCGCGCCTGTGACCCCGTCGATATCCACGCGCAGCATGAGCTCATCCTGGATGGTCTTGCCTTTGTATTGGTTCAGGAAACGCTTTTTGGCCACCGGCCGGCCGCGAATTTCCTTATATTCAAGAACAACCACCTGCAGGACAGCACCCTGAAGGTCTAACCCGACCAGATAGCGGATCGGCGCCCATTTCCCGACCACCACATCTTCGAAGGCATAGCCTATGACCTTTTGCGCAGCCATGACCTGATAAACAACGAGCGTTGAGGAGTGGGTCTTTTCAAACGAAACCCCAGCCGATTCTTGAACAAGACGCACCTGTTCCTCGGTCAGAACGATGTTTTTCTTCTCAAAATTCGTTGCCGTCGGAAAGATATTCTTAAGCGCGGCCTCAGCCTTGAAGAGCTCAACAGCCCAGGCATTGCGGCCGCAGACCGATAAAGCCAAGACCGCGCTTAAGACACATACCCACATTGTTCGCCGGATTAACACTATTGTCATTTTAGAAACCAAGCGCGACGGAAGTAATGAACCCGTCTTTATTCCCCTGTTCCAATGCCTCGTTATCCGTATCGCTGAAATGATACTCGAATTTAACCACAAAACTGTCGACCGGACGATAATTCAGACCGATCGTGTAGCGCGTTTCATCATTGTCGCCGCTTCCAGCATCGCTGTCATCATGGATAAGTCCCCAGTCATAACGTCCCACCAGGGTGAATGTCGGATCATCAAATCCGCGGCCCAAAAACGTATTGCTCAAGAATTCCGGCCAGAAATGATAATTGACCTGGGAATAAGCGCCTTGAAAATAATTCGCAACGTCAGATGATGCCGACGGAGTTTCCTCAACACCGAAATAAGCGTATTCATTGATCAGCTCGAACGGACCAAAGGTGTTTAGAGCATCCACACCGATACCGCTGATCGCATTATCATTGGCATTGTCATAGCGTCCCCAATAACCGCTGACACCCAATTCATGACCGGTTTGCGGGCTCATCATCAAGCGTCCGACAACCGCTTTGTTGTCATTATTGTCCGTCTTAAGGCTGCTTCTGGCTCCGCCCATTCCGGTATCGGAAAAACCGGCGTCCAGACCGTTAATGGCATACAATTCATACTGCAGCAGCAGATCCTCGTAGGAACCGAACGTTGGGTTAAATTCACCGAAGAATCCGTAACCCGCTTCGGTCCAGGTCGTCGGAGTGATGTCCTTGGCCAAAATAGGCCGTTCGGTCAGATCCTGCAGATCAGAATCATGATAAAGATTATACCGGCCGAACGGGACCAGTAAAGCGCCCGCTCTTAAATTGATCTTTTCATTGATGAGATAATCAATATACGCCTGCTCCACCTTGGCCTCGCCGTCGCCGGCAGGTGCGTTGGTGCTTCCATATTCCAGTTCGTATTCGGAATTAAAACGGATCCTGTCCGTCACCTGAGCGGCCAGATTGATGATCCAGCGGTGCTGGCGGAAGGTCGACTCAGAACCATCCAGGTCATGATATTCCATATCCGCATACCCGCCCAAGGAAACATTGCCGAACCCGTGCGGGTTCTTGATCACAATACCGCCATCACCGACCGGCGCGTTATGTCGGCCGACATACTCAACTTGAAAATTCTCTTGTTTGAGTTCTTCCTTTAATTCCGCGCGCATTTCGGAAACCTTATCCTCAACAGCGGTTTCCTGACTTGACTCTATCTTCTCGATCTTGGACTCAAGATCGCGTATTTTTGTTTCATATTCGCTCTTCATTTGCTGGACCACGGCCTTAAGATCGGCCAATTCATCGGCATACGCCGGCTGGATCTGGACAACGATCAAAAGAACGATCAGTAACACCTTGAACACCTTCATACTTCCTCCTTTATTGTTTAAACGCTTGACGAAAACCAACGATTAACTTATATTCAACCCAAATCAACCCTTCATTAAAGGTTTCCTATGCCCAACTGGTCTGACATCCATCCTGCTGTTGTACATTTCCCGATCGCTCTATTGTTTGTCGCTCCTCTATTTCTCGCGCTCGGGGCGATCTTCAAAAAGCAAGATTTTAAAACCGCATTTTTAATACTTCTCTTGCTGGGCACTTTAAGCATCATTGTCGCTGCCGCGACCGGTGAGGCCGCCGGTGAAAAGATCACGGTCATCACTGACGCCCTTCTGGAAACCCTGGAACATCACGAATCTGCAGCAGAACAAAGCAGGTCAATTTTTGTTATTCTTTCCATGTCCGGCATCGCCTGGCACTTTCTCAGAACCCGCGCTTCACGCCTACCCGTTCAGGCAAAAACACTCGCCGTAATTTGCTTTTTACTGCTGTATGGCTACGGATTATGGACACTGTCCACCGCAGCCCATCACGGCGGCGGATTGGTGCATCATCACGGGGTCCACTCCGGTCTTTTCAAAGAGACCAAGTAAACACAACCACTTCGACATTGTTTAAGAACAAACGGTTTTGGCAGGATAAGGCCAATTCCGATCCATCATTTCCCAACACAACAAGCAAGCCGCTAAATGACCGGCTTCCCTTTTCTTGGGGCGTTGGATTCAGGATCGCGAGCCTCTGGCAGGGTGGTATGAAGCGCGCAAAAATTGCCGGCTTCCAAAAAAGCCTTTAATTGCGCGACAGTGAACAAGTGAACGCGTTTGCAGCGCGGGCACTTCACTTCTAAGTCTTTTTTTAACTTCTTAAAGAGCAGGCGGCTGCATTGGCATCGCAGCTCAATATCTTTGGCGTCAGTAGTATCAGATCTGTTCATATTACGCTATCGTCATGTGAATCATAAAATCTGACGCCGGAAACAAAATGATCACTGCCATCAGACAACTGATGATGCATGGAAAATATCATCCGCCCGGAAAACTGTCAAGAATTTTCTTTAAATAAGTTTAAAGTAGACGTATTTGACGGCAGGCTAAATGAAATACTCAGGATCTAAAACGAGGGATTTGACGAGCATATCGACGATCTTTTTGACAGCGGATGCTGAATCTTCGTTTTCAACAAGCTCAAGGTCCACCTGTTTGTCATCAAAACGGTTCTCTCCCACATTGACCACAAACGTACGGTTGGGGCTATTGAGCTTCTTGAGGGTCTCAAGTTCATACTCATCGATATTGGTGATCGACGTGATCAGGATCAATCCGGCGTCCGTCATCAAATGCGCCAGCTCACCCAACTGCTGGATCTGTTCAAATTTGCCGAGCGTTTTGTCTTTTGAATCTTGGGTCGCCAGGACCAAACGATTGGAGATCCCGAGGAAATACACAAAACGCCCCAGCCCGAACAAAGCCTCTTCCAGCGCCTTGGCAATGCGCTGTTTACCGGTATCAATATCTCCGGTCAAAACAATGAACGCTGATTTATGGTCATACTTCTGCGCCCGCATGTCCGGCGTGATGTGGCTGCGCTCCCAGGCAAATTCACGTTTTTTGATGTGCTGGTTCAAAAGGCTGTCAGCACCGGAAATAGACGCCAGAATGATCCCGCCGCCGGCAATTTCATAATGATCAACTATGACAAAGCGTCCCGTTTCGGCGATCTCGCCCACCAAATCAAAAGCGATCGGCTTCATGGTCTCAAAAACACACTCGCCGACCTCGTGACGATCCACATGGTCTTTCTGGCTGGAAGCTAATTCTGCCGCATTTAACACATGCAGTATTTCGGAAACAACCACTGGCACCTGCTGGGTAGCGATCTTCAACTTATAGATCTTGTTCTTAACTAACGGTTGCTTCCCCATCCAGAACACATTGGCCTTAAATTTAGTGCTGACTTGAGGCAAAGCTTCTGAGGTTTTACAGAGAACTTCACCGGGCCGGATATAGATCTCAGTATCCATGGTAAAACCGATGCTCTGACCGGCAAAGGCTTCACGGCGCACAGGCCCGTTGAAGTATTCGATCGATTTAATACGGTTCTTTTTACCTGACGGCAGGAAAACAACATCATCGCCGACATGAACTGTGCCGGTCGCCACACGGCCCGCCGCGATCCGGCGCTCATCGCCTTCTTCGGTGAATTTGTAGATATCCTGAACAGGCATCCGGAACACCTGATTTTCTTTAGGGGCCGCTTTCTCAAAACTATCCAGAACGTCTAAGATGTCCTCGCCCTTATACCAAGGCATTTTAGGAGAGTTTGAAACAATGTTATCGCCATGAAAAGCTGCGATCGGGATAAAAAATTTCGGGACGAGATCGATCTCTTTTAAGAATTTCGTATAATCCGCCTTGATCTGCTCAAAAACCTTTTGATCATAACCGACCAAGTCCATTTTATTGACGCAAACCGCGACATTCTTGATCCCCAAAAAACGCATAACATAGCCGTGACGTTTAGAATTTTCCTTGATCCCTTCGTGGGCATCGATCAAAAGCAACGCAGCTTCGGCGCGGGCAGCGCCGGAGATCATATTCTTCAAAAATTCAATGTGCCCGGGCGCGTCAATAATGATGTAATCACGCTTGGCGGACTTGAAGAACGACCTAGCGGTATCAATGGTGATACCCTGAGCCTGTTCATCCTTAAGGGCGTCCAACAAAAACGCATACTCGAACGGCTTGGCATTGCGCGCGCAATTCGCCCTGACCGCCTCAAGCTTGCCATCCGGAAGCGATCCGGTGTCTGCCAAAAGGCGTCCCACGAGCGTGCTTTTGCCGTGGTCCACATGGCCGACGATGACAACATTCATTTGTTCGCGATGTTCGCTCATAAAGACCTTATTGAAATACAATAGAAATATGGTTGAAACACAATAGAAATTCATTGTTAACAACTGCATCTCTACCGCATTTCCATTGAATTTCTACTGAATTTCCATTCATTACATATATCCTTCTTTTCTCAACGTCTCTAATCCCCCGCCGTCTTCCTTATCCTGGGCGCGGCCGGAACGTTCGGCAATGTTCTTAAATTTGCCGCTGCGTAATTCTTCAATGATCTCTTTGATGTTCTTGGCTGTTGAATCTACCGGATTCGTGCAGGGATAGCAACCCAACGACCGATATCGTTTGCCGTTACCCTGATCAAAATAAAGATACGTGATAGGAATACTTTCACGCTCGATGTATTCCCAGATATTTAATTCTGTCCAATCCAACAACGGATGAACGCGGATATGCGTGCCCGGCGCAAAATCGGTCTTAAACTGGTTCCATAATTCCGGCGGCTGATCGCCAACATCCCAATCACTGTTGCGGTCGCGCGGGGAAAAATAACGCTCTTTGGAACGGCTGCCTTCCTCATCCGCACGCGCACCCACAATGACGCCGGTATACGGCTCGGTATTGGTATCGATGTCATATTGCCCGGTTTTATGATTCAACCTTTTACGGGGCCAGGCGCCTGAAAGCGTATTTTTAAGCGCATCAGTCTTGAGCGCTTTGCAACACGCAATGCGATCCAAAGCGCCGTCCGGATAAGTTCTCTTGTCTTTAAGCGCCTGCACATTCTGGCCGACAACCATGTTCAATTTGAACTTAAGCGCCAGTTCATCACGGTATTTGATCATGTCGGGGATTTTATAGCTCGTATCAATATGGACAAGCGGGAACGGCACATGACCGAAGAACGCCTTGCGGGCAAGCCACAAAAGCACGGTCGAATCCTTACCGATCGACCAAAGCATGACAAGGCTTTTGAATTCGCGGTAGGCTTCACGCAAAATATAAACGCTCTGCGCTTCCAGCTGATCTAATTTATCCATTCTTTCACTCATAATTTCTTAGCTTTATCTTTTAAATACTTTTCACGGTTCGGATTATTGTGCAGCCCACATTCCTTCTGCTCAGGATTTTCCCACCACCATCGTCCGGCACGGATGTCTTCTCCGGGCTTGACCGCACGCGTACACGGCGCGCAACCGATGCTAATGAAGCCTTTGGCATGCAGCGGATTCACATCCACTTTATTTTCTTGAATATATTGATGAACTTGGGCCAATGTCCAATCCGCAAGCGGATTGATCTTGACCTTATTGTTGGCGGCGTCCCATTCAAAGATCTGGATATCACCGCGCGTAACCGCCTGTTCCTTGCGAAGACCAACGATCCAGGCATCAACATCGGCCAGGGCACGCTTTAATGGTTCAACTTTTCGCACACCGCAGCACAACTTTCGGTTCTCGATACTTTCATAGAACAGATTGATCCCTTTGGCCGCCACCATTTCCTCGACGGCTTTGGAATCGGGAAAGTAAACTTTGAAGCGTAGATTATCGTATTTTTTCTGGGTTTTGGCAAGAAGATCGTAGGTTTCTTGATACAAACGTCCGGTATCCAGGGTAAAGATCCCGATCGACGGCGCCGTGCGGGCGATCATATCGGTTATGACCTGGTCCTCTTCACCTAAACTGGAGGCAAAGTTGATACGGCTGCCGAAAGCTTCACCTGCCAGACGAATGATCTCCTGGGCAGAACGGCCTTTTGATTGTTCGTTAAGTTGTTTGATGCGTTGGGTTGAGTCCATTGCCCGGTCCTCTCGTGAATAATCAGGAATTATATCTCATATGTTAAAACACCGCCGCGGCCGCGTTCACGGTTACAAATAGCTTCAAGGGTGACAGAATCGATCGCCTTTAAAAGCGCGTCATCCAGATCCTGCCAGACCGCGTCCATCACGTGCAGATGACGGATATTGCGCGATTTCTTATCGGGAGAAAGCCCGAGCCCGCCAAAATTCTTAATGACATCACTTAAACGGATCTGCTGCGGCGGTTTAATAAGGATATATCCGCCGCTTTTCCCGCGGACACTGTCCACATATCCCAGCTGTTTGAGTGTAATAAGAATATGGACCAGAAACCCCACGGGTATTTTCTGGCGCCGTGCGATCTGCGCCACCTGCATGGGTTTCACATTGGGCCAATGCAGCCCAAGCTCAACCAAAGCACGGCACGCGTAATCGATT
>CAZLRE010000026.1:0-12696 GCA_964561885.1 uncultured Planctomycetales bacterium
GCGGGCTTTGATAGATTTGATTTTTGACATATCGATATCCTCATTCGAATGACACGAATTATAACGAATTACACGGATATCCGTGTCATCCGTCCTAAATCCGTGTAATCTTCTTCTAATAATAATGTTTTCCAAGTTATCACAGGCAAAAATCAAAGTCAACTGGTTATTGCGGCAGCGCGTGATGCGTTGAGCACCAAACCGCAAAACGCATCACGTCCAACGAGCATCGAAAAGTTCATCCATCTAGACGCCTATTCTTTTTATGTTATACTGTCTGTGAATTTATTTACCCTAACCCTTAGGAGCATCCTCATTTAAAGCTTATGGCCAAAAACAAATTCCTCAGATATTTAGTATTCAACTGGAAGCAGATCATTTTAATTTTCATCACCACACTGATCGCGAGCATTATTCTCTCCTTTCTCTACATGGGCATCTCCAACTACTCCAGCCTGGAGTCGTTTTCCCGCAAACAAATGATGGCCCAGATGGGTTTCTTTTTGATCGTCGGTATCATGCAGGCATTCATCTTCTTTCCCTTGAACGTCCTTTCCTATTATTTCATCTTCATGGGCGGCGGCATGGCCAAGACCCTGGGCGGCGACCCGGCCACCCGCGCCAAGGTCAACGTGAAATGGAATGAGGTCATCGGTATGGAAAATGCCAAACGCGATGCCTGGGAGATCGTCGAACTTTTACGCGATCAGACGCGTCTGAAACATATCGGCGGCAACATTGTCAAAGGAACACTGTTCTTGGGTCCTCCGGGCTGCGGGAAAACCTATCTGGCCAAAGCCATCGCGACCGAGGCCGGGCTTCCCTTCTTATCCGCCGTCGGCAGTGAGTTCGTGGGAATGATCGTGGGATTGGGCGCCGCCAAAATGAAGCACCTTTTTAAGACCGCCCGCAAATTAGCCGACATCGAAGGCGGCTGCATCATCTTCATCGATGAGATCGACTCATTCGCCCGCCCGCGGCAGGAAGACCACGGCTACGGCGGTGTCATGAGCAACAACGCCACCATCAACCAGTTTTTGACCGAGTTAGACGGCCTGCGCAAGAAAGAAAACAACATCATTGTGATGGCCGCAACAAACGTGAACGAAGAAGACCTGGATAGCGGCATCATGCGCTCGGGACGTTTCGACCGCAAGATCCGAGTTGAAAAACCTTCCACCGTCGAACGCGCGGAACTCATCAAATTTTATCTCAACAAGATCGAAGCTGAAAAAACGATCAATGTGGATCACATTGCCGAGAAAGCCATGTGGTTTTCCGCCTCCGACATAGAGAACATGGTGCGCGAAGCCGGCATCTACGCGATGCGTGAGAAGCGCACATTGGTCACCGAATCTGATCTGACAAGGGCCAAAGACCATGTGACGGACATGATCGAACGCATGGGCGGCAATAAAATCCTTTCTTCAAAAGTGAATGTCAAATGGGACGATGTCATCGGCATGGAATCCGCCAAAAAGGACGCCGCTGAGATCGTAGAGCTTTTGCGCGACCACAAACGCCTCGAAGCCGTCGGCGGGAAGATCGTCAAAGGAACGCTCATGATCGGCCCCCCGGGCTGCGGGAAAACATATCTAGCGAAAGCCATGGCGACCGAAGCCGGGTTCCCTTTTATCTCTGTGGCCGGCAGTGAGTTCGTTGGCATCTTTATCGGCGTCGGCGCCAAAAAGATGAAAGACGTTTTCAATGATGCGCGCGCGCTCGCCCGGGCCGAACACGGCTGTATTATCTTTATCGATGAGATCGACGCCTTTGCCCGTCCGCGGTTCGCTGAACGCGGCGGCGGCGGGGCCACCGACCACAACGCCACCATCAATCAATTCCTGACCGAGATGGACGGCCTGCGCCGTCAGGAGAATAATATTGTCGTTCTTGCGGCCACCAACGTCAATGAAGACGAACTGGATTCCGCCATCACCCGCGCCGGACGTTTTGAAAGGACCATCCGTATCGGCCTTCCGAACCTCAAGGAACGCAAACAACTCTTTGAGTTTTATCTCAAGCGTGTCCAGCTCGATGGTGAGATCAGCACGGATATCCTCGCGCGTAAAACCCTTTGGTTCTCCCCGGCGGACATCGACCAGATGGTCCGCGAAGCAGGCCTCATTGCCCTGCGCGACAAACGCGGAGTGATCAGTTTCAAAGACCTTTCCGAGGCCTATGACCGCGTCAGCTACGGTACAAAATCCAACATTATCATGACGGAAAAGGACAAAGAATGGACCGCTTATCATGAAGCCGGCCATGCCATCATCGGCTATATCCTTCATCCCAGCGACGACGTCATCAAGGCCACCATCATCCCCCGCGCCGGCGCGCTTGGTTTTGTGGCCCCGCGGGCCCGCGAGGAAGAATTCTCCAGGAACCGCGAATGGTATCTGGCCAACATCAAACGTTCGCTGGCCAGCTATGCGGCGGAGACCATCAAATTCGGATCGACCTCCAGCGGTGTCGGCGGAGGACCAGGTTCTGATTTTTACCGCGCGTTACAGCTCGCTCATGATATGGTCTGGCGCTTCGGCATGGGCAAATCCAATTTGATCGGTGATTTTCACGCCATGCAGCATATGTACGGCAGCGAAACATTTCTCTCGGAAAAGACCAGGCAGGTCCTGGATGACGATGTCCAGGACATCCTTCAAAGCTGTCTGAAAGAATGCTTTGATATCCTTAATCAGCACAAAGATCTCTTCGAATACTTCTCGCAAGAGCTGCTCAAAAAGACCGAATTGGAATACGACGAGATCGAAGCGATCTTCAAAAAGTTCAATGTGAAACCCAAATACCGTCCGGATTCCTTAACAACCTAAAGATCATGAAACATTTTTTCATTCTGACAGCCATCGTTCTTGTTCTTGGCGCCCCTGGATGCGCAGAAAAACCCGCCGCCTCCCACCGCGTCACTCAAACGGAAGCGGAAAAGAAATTCCTCAAGATCTGCCGCGAGGACAACAAACTGCCCGTGAAGTTGTTCAACGCCGAAAATACCGTCTGGATCTACCTGCCGATGGAAGAAGAGCTCATTGATTATCACGGAACCAAGAAAAACGATGATGCCCGGGCCAAAAAGCAATTTATGATCAGCACCTTTGAAGGCGACTACAAGGAAACCCAGTACCGGTTCTTGCTGGATATCACCGACGGGATCAAGACCTCCAAAGACCCCGGTTACAAATCGGACGCGACCGAGGCCTTCATCAAGAACCGTCTGATCATCTACGGCGCGTTAGAAGCGTTCCTGGAGATCAACGAACTGCCCGGCGACCGCCAGTTCGCTGACAAGGCCCGCGATGAGAAACGCCAGGACATGCTTGAGAACTACATTCCCAAAACAAAGGGTCCTGAATTTATCGCGATCGTGATCGCCAACACCAAGAAAGGGATCGCTTACAAGACCGTCCTGAACCTGAATGATTATAAACAGTACCGTTCGGAAGTCCTGACATCGGATGAGTATAATCTGCGGGAGATCAGCGAACTTTACGGCGATCAGGCCCTGATCAATGACAAGGAAGGCACAAGCCTGGAGATCAAACCTATCGAATGGTCATGGTTCTTTATTGAACAGATCAAGAACCGTGTGAATTTCAGATTTCTGCGCAGCGATTTCCCGCCGGACAAAGACATCATCATCGAGATCGCTTCCATCATCGCCGACACTTTCCGGTATTATGAATACGCGGATTATTCCGGCGTTCTCATCAAAGACCTGCGGGATAAAACATCCTACAATTTCGACCGGCCCCAGCTCGTCACCTTCGAAGAGACCGCAGGCAAAACCACTCCCCCGCCGCTTAAGATGCAATACATCACGGGCACCAATCAAACCGCTCATTAATCTCCGGATTATCGGATAACGACCGCTCGTCCGCGGACGGCCAGCTTACCCGCCGCGAATAAAGCGACCGCCTTGGGATACAACCGGTGCTCAACGCTATGGATCCTGCGTTCGAGCTTAGCTAATGTGTCCTTGGGAAGGATGCTGACCGCTTCCTGGGCGATGATGGCGCCGTGATCGACCTGTTCGTCGACAAAATGCACCGTGACCCCGGTGGTCTTGACGCCGTAATCAAACGCGTCCTTAATGGCGTGGGCACCTTTAAAGGCAGGCAACAGGGCCGGATGGATATTGAGGATCTTGTGCGGAAAGGACTGGATAAAATATGGGCTTAAGATACGCATGAAGCCGGCCAGAACAACAAAATCGATCTTTGAAGCAAAGAGCTGCTCGACTAACATGCGGTCAAACGATTCCCGGTCAGGGAAATTCTTGGGGTTTAGGACTGCCGTCGGTATTTTGGCCTTGCGGGCGCGCTCTAGCGCGAAGGCATCCGCCCTGTCGGAAACAACAAGGGCCAGCTTCGCCTTGATCTTTTTCGATCTGACCGCCTGAATGATCGCCTGGAGATTGCTCCCGTTACCCGAAGCCAATACCGCAAAATTCATCGTCCGCTCCATTTCATTAAAAGAACTGATTAACCCACGTCTTTGACATTCTTATATTTGACAAGCCCGATCAATCCCACGATGCAAAAGATCAAACCCACACCCATGAGGATCCACATCCTGCCGACATGCTTGGAAAGGAACGAACTCGTGACCATGGAAAGCAAGAACGCCAGATGCATTACAAATTCAAGGCTGGAGAAGACCTTGCCTCTCATTTCAGCGGAACACACGTAATGCACGATGGTGTTGGAAGCGATCACGATCGGCCCGACGACAAAACCAAGGATCCCTGCCAGTCCCATGCCGATAAACCGGCTCTTGAGCATGGCAACCACCATGGCAAAGACCGCAAGCATAATACCGCCCAAAACGAGACAGAAGAAAATGGAATGATACCGCGGGATCCTTTTGCCCCATTTGGCATAGGTCATGCTCCCCAGAAAAAGACCGATCCCCAACGCAACGGCAAGATATCCCAGGTCCTTGGTGACCGTGTTGAACGTCTCCTGGATAAAGACAATGATAACGACATAAATGGAACCTGCCGCCATAAAAAGGATCGTCATCACGTAAATGATAAAAAGGATGTCCTTCTGACCGGCGATATAAATAATGCCGTCTTTGATCTCATCAAAAACCGTTTTGCGGATGGTGTGGATCATTTCCTTGCCCGTTGATATGACCTCCTTTTTGGTCACATGGACATTGCGCAGACGCGTGATCGAGAAAACAAGCAGACCGGAAATAAAGAACGTGGCGGCGTCCCAATAGAACCCGCCTTTGGGCCCGTGCCATTCCACAATGAGACCTCCCAGAAGCGCGCCCAGGACGAATGCGATCATGCCGGTCACCGACACAAGAGAATTGGCCACATGCAGATCGCCTTCATGCACAATGTCGGGAATAAAAGACATCTTCGCCGGCACATAAAACCGGCTCAGGCAGAACACCAAAAACACAGCGACATAAATGGGGAACATCACATGCGTATCAAGCAGAAAAAGCGCGATGCAAAGCACGATCACTCCGCGCACGAGATCGCAAACGAAAAGCGTTGTGCGCCGGTCCCAGCGATCGACATAGGCTCCCGCGATCGGCCCGACGATAAAGACCGGGATAATGGTAAAAGACAGCAGTTTGGCAAGCTCAACCGGCGAACCGGGATGTTTGACAGCGACCAGACCGACCAACGCCATCTGGTTGACGCGGTCCCCGAACTGCGAGATGAGCTGCGCCAGCCAGAAACGGAAGAACCCTTTATTTCGCCCAATGAAATTAAACATATACGTTCTTGTGTTTAACGGCCGGATGTATACGCGCAGTAACCTGCGAGGTTACTGCTGCGCATGATTCTCAATGATATCCTGCGAAAGCCGCATATTTTCTCTCAAAATATCGCCAAACGCCCCTGCATTTTGGATAGACCTGTAAACCGCCATGCCTTCATGATATCTTCCCTGATCGCATAATGATTTACCCAGAGCGATCCTGGCACGGACGTTCCACGGGTCCATCGAAGCGGCCTGACGGAAATACATCTCTGCCGTCTGGTACATACCGCGCTCGACATAATTCATGCCGAGTGAATACTGCACCCTCGAGTTAAACGGCTGCATCGCAACCGACCGCTTGAGCATCGCCAATTCATTGCCGGCATAAACCGTTTGCTGAATTGTGGTCAAGAACAAGAAAATGACCATGCCTAAAATCCCGGCGATGGCAACCTTTGCAGAGCACATTTTCCTACGCTCATTCAAGCGCCACAGATGCTGCACACCCAGAACGATCAAAGTCAAGGCTGCGATCGACGGCACATACACGAAATGCTCTGCTAAAGATATGAATCCCGGCTGCACGCCTATCGATGTCACGATCTGCGATACGGGCGCAAGCTCGATGAGAAACCACAGGACGAGAAAAACCACCGGACCGCCGGCTTTCTTACGGTTAAACCACAGGACCAACGCCGCCGCGATCCAAAATATCACTGCCGCCGTCAACTGAGGGTCCATAAAACTGCCAAAGACCTTTAACGAACGGTCGAAATACAGATCAACGGGAAAGACGAACAACCGCAGATACGTGATAACCCCGCGCGCGAACGTCAGAACACCAAGGGCGAGCGCATCCCAGGACCCCCAGGCGAACAATTGGGTGATCCCCAACTGCTTTCGCAACAGAATAAAACCCAAGACCACCAAGAAAAACGGCACGACAGCGAACCAGGGCTTCTTTTCTTCTTTCGAGATAAACAGAAGATAGAGGAAGAGCGTGACCGGCAGGATCGCCGCAGATTCTTTACATAACAACGCCAGGACAAAGCTGGCCAGCGAGCCGACCAGGAACCCCATCCGTCGGTATTTATGAAAATCAATAAAAAGACAGAACGCCATCAGAACATACAGCGTGTTAAGCAATATAGACCGGCCGGAAATATTGGATACCGCCTCCCAATGCACGGGATGGATCGCGAACAATAAACAAACCGCCAGCGCCGTCGATGGATTATTCCAAAGGCGGTTAACAAGCGCAAACACACAAAAACTGTTGAGAATATGCAGAAGAACATTGTTGATATTAAACCAAAACGCGTTCAAGCCGAACATGTGATATTCCATCATATAACTGATGGTCACAAGCGGACGGTAATAAGAACTGTCGCCGAAAAACGAGCCGGTCAGCACCTTGGGCACATTCTTAAAATCCCTGATGTCCGGATTATCGACGATGGTCGTGGCATCGTCCATGCTGCGAAACGGGGCGCCCAACATAAAGGAATACGCCGTCATGACCAGCGCGGCGATGATCAAGAAAACCAAAAGATTCGGACGTGTCAAACGCTGCAATAGCTCCATAGTGGTCCGTTCATGAGCGATCATCATTGAGACACCTGGGAGGACAGCGATTGGGCGCGGGCAAAATTCTCCTGGGCCTTCGCCGCCTGTCCCACACGGTCAAAGATGAGCCCCTGGAACCTTAACGCGATACCGGTCAATCCTGTCGCCCCTTGCGGATCAAGTTCAATGACCTGTTGAAAAGCCGCAATGGCCCTGTTCGCGTCGCCTATCTTGTCGTAATAAATTCCCAGACTGAACAGAGCATTGACATTATTCGGGTCTTTAACAACAACCGCTTCATATTCAGCTGCAAGCCTGCTGTAGATCACGCGCAAATTCCCTGCCAGGACATCACGGTAACGGCCCGGGTTGCGAATGGATTCATACGCCTTGGCCGCTTCCGCGAGTTTGCCTTGATCATATAAGGCCTTTCCCAACCCCATGGATGCGCTTGTGAAATTCGAATCCAGCGCGAGCGCCCGCTCGAAATGTTCCTGAGCCTTGGCATGGGCGTTGTTCGAAGCGCACACAAGGCCGGACTGATATTCAAGGATTGCGGACTCCGGTTTATACCGACGGGCTTCATTAAGCACCGCCATTTCATCGACAGCCAGAACATTGTGCTTGAATGTGAGGATGCCGAAACCCGTGAGCAAGCACAGCAGGATCACAACAGTTAACCACCGCCCCTTCGGTAAAACAAGCAGCACCCTCTTACCAGCTAACAAAAGAAGGGCTACAAACGGGATGGAAGCCATGTAGGACATTGTGCCGTCCACGGGCACGGCCGCATTCCTGAACGCACTATTTAACACTGGCCATAGCCCGGCAATGAGCCAGGCGGTCAAGAATAAAAGGAGCGTGTCTTTCTTTGCGCGCAGAAGCGCCATGGCCGCGCCCGCCAAAACCAACACGACCAATGTAAGGACCACTCTAGGATCATTAAACCCCTGCCAGGCATCCGTTGTCTGATGGAAATGGATCTTATAAGGCGCGGCAAGAATGCCCATCTGAATGAACACCACTTTAAATGCATTTAGAAATTGCTGGCCTACGTGCGCGATGTTCTCGGGAAGATCAAAACGGAACCCTTGAGAACCTCGACGGATCAAGGCAAACATCAGCGCAACAACACCGTATGGCAAGAACGCAAGCCATCGCACGCTCTTGGGTTGCCCGGAGGCCATCAACACCGTATAAAAGAATATTACTGCGGTCACAGGAAGATAGGCTTCATAACTGAAGATGGCGCACACGAAACTCATCAGCGAAAGTGCCAGCCATCCCCCGTTCAAACCGCGCATATAACGCGCACAGGCCGCGAGCGCCGCAAGATTGAACAAAGCGCTTAACAGCACCGCCCTGCCTGATAGAAAACTGACCGCTTCCCAATGGGCCGGATGAAGAGCGAACACAAGGGCGGTCAAAAATCCCCACATCCGGTCCTTGGCGAGCATGGTCAGAAGCGCGAACACCAATACCGCCGCACCGGCATGAAGCACAATATTGACCAGATAAAAATAATACGGCGTCCATCCGAATGCGCGTTCTTCCGCCATATGGCTTAACAACGCTAAAGGCCGATATGGCGCATCTGCATTAAAAAGGTTGCGGGTCAGGATCTGCGGGATATTGCCCGGGTCGCGCAACAGCGCATTGCCGAGAATATGGTCGGAATCATAAATGGTCCTAAAAGGACTGTCCAGGACGGGAAAATAAACAATAAGAACGGATAAAACGATGACACCAACTCCGGACAGGTAGGATCGCGCAATATTTGAGGGAAGCTTGATCATGTCATTTCGGGGGAAACGATGCGAGCGTCCTCGTTCGCATGTGACGCATCAAGACTGTGGAGAAAAAAGCTGACGAGAGGGGTTGAACCTCCGACCTGCTGATTACGAATCAGCTGCTCTACCAACTGAGCTACGTCAGCACAAAAATATTATATGACAGAATGTGACAAAAACATGAACCCCTTCAAGGAGGTTTGGGCCGGAAATAAATCGAGGCTCATCTAAAAATTCGCAATATTATACACAAAGCCCTCATCGAGGCAAACCCAAAAATTCGTTTTGACTTTTAAAAGGTTTTGAATAGAATAAAGTATTCTTTCAAGCCTGGTTATCTTCGATTTTCGTCATTCCGACGGATTTCTTAATTACCAAAAGAAAGTTTGTAATGCCGAGATAGCTCAGTTGGTAGAGCGCAGCCCTGAAAAGGCTGGCGTCCCCAGTTCAATTCTGGGTCTCGGCACTTTTAACCTTCCCGGCCCGCAAGGGTTGGGAAGGTTTTTTATTCCTGGAGCCGCCTTACAGTCTTCATATAAACGTCCTGGGCAACGGCGATCTTGGGAAAGACCCACTTACGCGCTTTGACCTTCAGCTTGGTCGATGTCTTGGATTGCGGAATAACATTGACCGTGACACGGCTGCCTGAGACCGTGGCTGTTATCTCCCCCATGCTTTGGGATTTCTCACTGACCGTACCCATCGTGGAAAGAACATCTCCGGCTGAGGCGAACAATTCACTTTCGCCATAACCCACGATCCCTTCCACCGTATCGGGGCTGATGACGTATCCGCCCAAAGCGCCCAATCCGGCGATGATAACAACACCGCATCCGGAAGTGGTCCATATGAGGCCCGCGCTTAACAGAACCAACAGCTTCATGCGCCATCGAGACATCATTCCCCTCCCTTTTTATCTATTTGACCAAGGCGTTCTGGATGATGAACGCCGCGAAGACGATCGAAACCATGGACATGAGCTTGATCAGGATATTGATGCTTGGGCCCGCTGTGTCCTTGAAGGGATCACCAACCGTGTCCCCGATGACGCTGGCCTTGTGAGCCGGTGAACCTTTTCCGCCGTACTCGCCCTCTTCAATGAACTTCTTGGCATTGTCCCAAGCGCCTCCGGAATTGGCCATCATGACGGCGAGCACAAAACCCGACGCTGTGGCCCCCACCAAAAGTCCGGCAACTGCGTTGACCCCAAGCCCCAGCCCCACGACAAGCGGTGTCAGGATGGCCAGTAACGCCGGTAGTCGCATCTCTTTCTGCGCGGCTAAGGTCACGATCTGTACGCAGCGCGCATAATCCGGTTTTGCCTGCCGGCTCATGATCCCGGGTATTTCTGACAGCTGACGGCGGACTTCCATGACGATCATTCCCGCCGCCCTGCCGACGGCATCCATGGTCAACGCCGAGAACAAATACGGCATCATCGTCCCGATGAACAATCCTATCAAAACCGGCGGTTGCATAATGTCCAGGTTCATCTGTCCGCCTTTAAGGTACACGGCTTCCTTGTAAGCCGAGATCAGCGCCAGCGCCGTCAGCGCGGCCGATCCGATCGCGAAACCCTTGCCCGTTGCCGCGGTCGTATTCCCCAGGGAATCAAGGGCATCCGTTCGATGGCGGACCTCTGGTTCCAACCCAGCCATCTGCGCGTTGCCTCCCGCATTGTCAGCCACGGGCCCGTACGCATCCGTCGCCAGAGTGATCCCAAGCGTGCTTAACATCCCGACGGCCGAGATGCTGATGCCGTATAATCCCAAATTGAAATTCGACGCCCCTCCTGCCAGAAGAAAACTGGACAGGATCGTCAGGCTCACGATCACGATGGGCATGGCCGTTGACATCATCCCGACGGAGAATCCGCTGATGATGATCGTCGCCGGTCCCGTTAGTGACGCCCTGGCGATACGCTTGGTCGGATTATAATTGGCAGAGGTGAAATATTCCGTTGATAATCCTATAAGAACGCCTGAAACAAGACCGACAACCACGGACCAGACCAGGTTGCCTGCCTTCTCCCCAAGCACCATCGGAACGACCAGGAAACTCGCCAGGAGCATGATCCCGCTTGCGCCGAAAACGCCTTTACGCAACGCTTTTAATAGCTCCTGCTGGCTGGCCTTCTCCTCACACCGGACAAAGAACGTGCCCAAGATCGAACAAAAGACGCCGACAGCGGCCAGGATCATCGGAAGCGTCAGACCGTTGAGGCCCAGTCCGGCCGCCACACCGAGCGCCATGGTGGCCACGATCGAACCGACGTAAGATTCATAAAGGTCAGCGCCCATCCCGGCCACATCCCCGACATTGTCGCCGACGTTATCGGCAATGACCGCCGGGTTGCGATCGTCATCTTCGGGGATGCCCGCCTCCACTTTTCCCACCAGATCCGCGCCTACGTCAGCCGCTTTGGTGAAGATCCCGCCGCCGACACGCGCAAAAAGGGCCTGAAAACTGGCACCCATACCAAAACAAAGCATGGTATTGGTGATCGCCGTGATCTTGTCCATTCCCGTCGGGGATGTATGGGAGCCATAATACCAGTCCAGACTGTAATACCAGACACTGAGGTCCAAAAGCCCAAGCCCGACCACCACGAGCCCCATGACCGCGCCTGAGGCGAAAGCGATCTTAAGACCGCCGTTGAGACTGCTCCGGCAGGCGTTCGCGGTCCTTGCGGATGACTTTGTGGCGATCTTCATGCCGCAATAGCCGGACAGTCCGGAGAACAAACCTCCTGTCAAAAAGGCGAACGGGACAAAGATCTCAAGGTAATTCAGGAAGGCGAAGATCAGAAGAACGATGAACATCACGCCGAAGAACAGGAAAACCCCCAGGTATTGCTGGCGCAGATAAGCTTCCGCCCCTTCCCGCACGGCCCGGGAGATCTCCATCATTCGGGCGGTGCCTTCAGGGGTCTTAAGGATCTTGCGGGCAAGGTACAACGCGAAACCCAAAGCAACTATAGAGCTGATAGGAACAATTATAAAAAGGTCATGCATGGAATCCTCCTCCGAAAAAACATTTAAAGGCAGCGCTCAAAGGGTCCCAGCAATAACACTTCCGAAATGAATGCCGAACCCCCGGCAGTCCATAAATGTTTCGAGGTAGTTGAAATATTGAATGAATCCGTTAAATCTTTGACGGTATGATCAACATGGCCGGGCCGCGGGAAAGAACGACCCGATGCATGCAACGCTCATTATCCGCGTCCGGGTTTAGCGCCGTGATTGGCCTTCTTGGAACGCCAGTTCAATTTGCCGCGTCTTTTTTTCTTGCTCATGGAATTTGTCCTTTCTGTTGATTAACATCAAGTTCTTCAATGATTTCCCTTAAATGTGAGATCCTCGGAATAATCTTGAACGGGTTACAGGCGCTGATCTCTGCGCGGGTGCTGGAGCCCGTCAAGACCGCGACCGTTCTGACACGCGCGCTGTTCCCCGTTCTCACATCAATGGTCATGTCCCCAACGTACAACGCCTCACGCGCGCGCAGGCGATAACGTTCTAAAATGATACGCAATATGTCCGGATAGGGCTTGGGACGTTCGATCTTATCGGCGCACAGAACATGGTCAAAACAGCGTT
>CAZLRE010000027.1:0-9625 GCA_964561885.1 uncultured Planctomycetales bacterium
CCCTGGTCGGAAATAACATACGTGTATTGAACATGGTAGTCGGAATATATCTTGGCATTGCGCTGCAGGTCGTCCATAACCCCTCCGACCGTCATCCCTTCGCGATAGGCCACGTACTCAATGGTCATGATACCGCCCGCGCTGTCCTCCGGATATTCCAAAAGCTCGCGGGTCTTTTTGGCATCTTCGACGGAAAGATCATCCAAAATGGCCTCGACCCCCTGGTCATGGACATCGGAAAGAATGTCCGCCCTTTCCTCGGAAGGAAGTTCGGCCACGATCTGCGCGGCCTGATGGGGCGTTATGTTCTCGATGAGATCGGCCGCCTGCTGGTCCGGCAGGTCCTGCAGAACATCAGCGGCATCGGTCGGGCGTAAAAGGGTGAGAAGTTTCTTGCGGCGTTTGGCATCCAGGCGGCTGACCGCACGCGCGGTCTCCGATGGAGATATCCCGTCAAGCAATGAATTGATCGCTTTTTCATCAGCGAGGTCGATCAACTCCTGCAAGCGGACCCACGGATAGGGGTTATGAATCGGATTTTTCATACCGTTTCTCAAATCTCCGTGATCAGCTTATCGAACGTGCCCACCGAAATCGCCGGGACCGTGGTGAACGTGATCCCGGTCAACTCCATGAGACCTGTTGAGACCTTGACAACCTCCTCGATGCCTGGAAGATCAACAATGATCAAAAGATCATGGTCTCCGATCAGAGCGTACATGGCCTTGACCTTGCCTCTGAAACGGCCGATCAAATGCTCGGCTTTGCGTGTGCGTGCCGCGCTGGCGTTCTTAAGAGCGTTTGAGGAATACTTGCCGAATAAAAGATATGTTTGCATGGCAGCTCCTTTGCATCAAACTTCAATTTCTATTTCGACTTGTTATCTTTGATCGATTTATATAAAAAGAAACCGATGACCCCAAATGTGATCAAGGGTGCAATATAATGCGGCACATGAACCCCAAAACTGTCCAAGAGCATGATGAGACCCAAAAAGAAAATAGAATACATCGCCCCGTTCTTCAGATAGGGATAATTACGGATGCGGTCAACACCGCGAATGGTCAGCTCGCGCACCACAACCGCCCCGAGGCCGTTGCCGAGAATGATCAGTGGAACGGACATGGTAAAGGCGAACGCGCCTATTACCCCGTCGATCGAAAATGTCGTATCCAAAATCTCAAGATAGATCAGCTTGCTGATGTCCGACATGTTGTTTTTACTGTCTTTCATCTCAAGTTCCATCCTGGCCGCGTGCTCTTTAAAACCGTGGGTAATAAAAAACGCGCTGGCGCCTATGGCAGCAGAGAATGCCATCATCGGATTTTTCTTGATGGCCATCCAGACGACCACGGTCAGGATAACGGAAACTATGGCGTAAAACCAGGCTCCCTGACGGCTGATGTGCTTTTCGATCGTTAAACCGAAATTCTTGGGCTCTAGAAAAAGCCAGTGGAAGAAAAGAAAAATGAGAAAAAGACCGCCTCCGACCAAAAGGATCGGGGATGACGCCTCCAATGATGCGGCGATCCGCGGGTCGTTGCTAAAAGAAGCCATAAAAGCCCCCCACGGCCCCAACGTTGGATTAGCCACCCAAACAATGAGCCACGGTAAAGTGCCGCGCACGAGAAATACACCGAAGAATATCCCCCACACCAAAAACCATTTGCGCCATTTGGCGCTCATCGTGGAAAGAACGTCGGCGTTAACCACAGCGTTATCTAAACTGGAAACGATCTCAAAAACAAACAAACCCAGAACGCTTAAAATAATGACGGATATTTCCATAATTCTTCATCTCTCCTGACTTATAAAGAAATTATTTGATCTTTTCCGGTCCGATGATGCCGCCGGAGATCACGATCTTCAAACCTTCTTCCACCGTCCAATTAGGATCAATGACATTAGAGGTTTTTATGAACACAATAAAACCAGATAACGGATTTGGAGCAGTCGGAATCAAAATCTTATACATTTTGTCTCCCGTTTTCCCATCTACAAGCTCTCCGGTGACAAATCCTATATTCAAAACACCGGTATGAAAATACTCGAACAGGACCACTTTTTGGAACGCCTGTCTGTCCGATGGGGCCAAAGAGCTGGAGAGCTGTTTACCGACCTGATAAATGGCCTTCACAATCGGTATCTGTTCGGTCACGCGTTCGATCAAATTGAAGATCTGCCGCCCGATAACATTGCTGGCAATGATGCCGATCACATACAACAAACCGACGAAGACAAGGATCCCGATCCACGGGCCGGGGACCTTATAGCCTAAAATGAGATCAAATTGACCGATGATGCTGTGGTCTAGGACACGGTACAAAAAACGCAACACCAAAAATGTTAGGATCAACGGCGTGACCGCCAGCGCCCCGCGCACCGTATAGGTCTGTATCGATTGCCAAACCGCTTTCATACGTCTCCTTCTAATTGGATCGCCGATTAAACGGCTGAATGATTAGCCTTAAACCCTTGTCGTAGCTGAAATAACTCCATGCCCAATTGACAAACGCGATCATTTTATTGCGGAATCCGACGAGCGTCATCAAATGCACAAAAAGCCAGAAGAACCATCCGATAAATCCCTGGAACTTCACAAAGCTCAGATCGACAACTGCCTGGTTGCGTCCGACGGTGGCCATGACCCCGATCTCGTTATATTTGAAAGGTTTTAAGGGTTTCTTGGCGAACATCCGTGCGAAATTGCCGGCCAAAAGTTTAGCCTGCTGGATCGCGACCGGCGCCAGCATGGGATATCCTTTGGGTGATTTCTCATCGATCATCCCGGCGACGTCCCCGATCGTAAAAATATTTTCATATCCCTGAACCTTGTTGAACCGGTCGACTTTAATGCGTCCGCCCGGAGCCAGTGCTTCGGGGTTCAGCCCCGGGATCCCCGCGCCTGTCACACCCGCCGCCCAGATAACGCTGTCAGCAAGTAATTTCTTACCATTGGACAATGAGAGATATTTTCCATCATACGATATAACCCTCGTCTTAAGCCAGATATTCACGTTATATTTTTTTAAGGATCTCTCCGCGGCCGCGGATGCTTCCGGCGACATCGCGTTTAAGAGCCTGGGCTCCATATCGATCAGATGGATCTGCATGAGCTCAAAATTCAATTCCGGATAATCGTGCGGAAGAACGTGCAGCTTCAATTCGCCCAGCGAACCCGCCATTTCAACACCGGTCGGACCGCCCCCCACGACGACAATATTCATAAGACTTTCCCGGTCCTCCAAATTACGCATCAAAAGCGCCTTTTCAAAGTTCTCAAGGATCATATTGCGCAGCGCGATCGCCTGTGGAATGGATTTCATGGGCAATGAGAATTCTTCAACATCCTTCATACCGAAATAATTTGTTTTGGAGCCTGACGCGATGACCAGATATTCATAGCCGATCTCGCCGATCGAGGTCTCGACACAATTGTCCTGCGGACGGATGCGAGCGACCTCCGCCATACGGAAAATAAAATTGCCCTGATCTTTGAAGATTTCTCGGAAGGGATATGCGATGGAGTCTGCCTCCAGCGCGGCGGTAGCGACCTGATACAACAACGGCTGGAAGGTGTGATAATTATTTTTATCCAGAAGAACGACCTGCGCCTCAAGATGACGCAACCCTTTGGCCAGTTCCATGCCCGCGAACCCCCCGCCGATGATCACGATACGTGGCCGGCTGGTGGTGGGGATATTGACGGACAATGCCATGTTCTTCGTTCTTTCTGATCTTTATTTCAAAGGAGATACCGCGGTGCCCTGCTGGCCACGGAGTGATCATCCTCAAGTATTATGGAATTAAGACGCGACGACTGGCTGATGTACGACGCTGAACCCCTGGTTCTGTTCAAAAGATTGAACCAGTATTTGGTGAAAACGTTCGACCTCATTGAGCATGGTAGAACGGAATTCCAGGGTCTCTTCAACCATTTGGGGGAACAAATTCTTATAGTACGCGATCCCATCCAACATGTTCTTATAAAAATCTTTAAGATAGACACATTGTTTTTCAGTAGGATCTTCAAGGAACTTGGCCACATCGTTCAGGAAATACTCAACGTACATCTTCAGCTCCTTGACGAACATGTGCGGACGATAAGTATCGTTCAAAACATTACCGCGGCCGTAAATGTGGCCCACCATTTCCTCGAGTGTGGAAATTTTGGAGAAATAGGCGAGGTTCGGCCCGGGACAGACGGCAGAAAAACGTTTCTGGGCCGGATTGCCGATCTTATGGCGGATCAGAACTCCCTCAGCAAGATCGTTGCAGATACAGGATTTAGCTAAGACCTTATCCAGGGTTTTCTTGTACTCGAACGGGTCGAGATGCTGACGGTTGAGATCTTCGATCTTCAGTTTTTGATATTGACGTGAAGCCGTGCAGATCGGCTGAGGCGTGAATTCCGTGTTTGATACCAGATATCCTTTAGGACAGGCGCTCCCCGGACGGTTCTTCTCAATTCGCCGGTCACGCTCCAAATCGCTCTCGGAATCACGCAGGTTATTGAACGGAACGCCTAGCGGGGACACCGGGCTTAAATAGAGATCTTCCTCTTTTGCCTCGGAGAGTTTCTTAAGCGTCTCGGGATCCACGTTGGTGACCTCAGGAACGAGCAGAAACGGAGTGGCCCATCCGGTCGAGTTCAACTGATAATGCTCAATAAGGAATTTTTGTTCTTTGGCTGTTCCGATCCCGCCCTGCGCTGTGACATCAACAGCGTGAGGCTTGGGGAACACCATTTTATTTTTGAATTTTAACGCCTCGCTATAAATCGCATGAAGTCCATCCACCAATTCCTGGCGCTTGACCTTGAACTCTTCAAGGATAGGCCCCATCAAATACCCGTCGGTGGCAAACGCGTGACCGCCGCAATTAAGCCCTGACTCGATCCTGTATTCAGAAACCCAAACGCCTTTCTTGGCCAAAAATCTTCCCTGGATCAAAGCGGACCGATAATCACTGACCTTGATGACGATGCGTTTCTTGATATAGCCGGTTGTATCCGCATAAAAATCCTTGAACTCCTCGATATACGCATACAGCCTGCGGTTGAAACCGGCGGAAAAGACGATGGCGGAATGAAGCGTGCTTTCGGCATAACCGCGCAAGGCCGACAGCGCGTCGGAGAATTCCTGCGGCAATTCTTTGTTGTCCGAACCGTAGTTATTACGGTCCAGCTTGGTCATGATATTCACATTGATATCGCCGGGACGGATAGAAGCGCGCAATGTCTCCTGGAGCTCTTTCTTCTCCTGGGGGTCTGTGGTCGCAAGCATCGTTGTATAAAGCTTTTTGAGCGGAGATCCATCCGGAAGAAGCCTGAAATATTTGGTGATCTCGCTGCCGATCTCAAAGGCGGAAGCCTTTAATTCAGCGAATTGTTTTTGAACAATGCGGTCGATCAGATTGAGATATTCACGGATGCGGCGGGCACGGAAATCTTCGTCGTACTTGGTGATCGGGACATACTCCTCCCCCGACTTCTGACAGTAGTATTTACGCATTTCTTCAATAAGACAATCATCCACTAAGGAGATGACCGAAGAAATTCCGTATTTGGCTACTTTGACAGGAGTATCAATGGAAAAACCGGTTCCCATGACAGGGATATGGAAGGTGTGCGGTTTTTTATCCACTTTGATCTCTTTGAGAGAGGATTAGACCCGGCGCTTTTGGCGCCGGGTCTAAGACTTTACACTTTTGTGACGTTCTTAGCTTTAAGACCTTTTTGATCACGTTCGGCTTCGAATTCAACTTCTTGGCCTTCGTCTAAGCTCTTATAGCCATCGCCTTGGATCGCGCTGAAATGGACGAAAACATCTTCCCCCGTTTCGGCAGCGATAAAGCCATAGCCTTTTTTGCTATCGAACCACTTTACTTTACCTTTTGCCATGGTACTTACTACCTCCTTTCCACCAGAACTTGGAAATAGTAATCCACGGCAAAGATAACAACGTCGCTTTGAAGCATATGCAGCATTCTCAACAAATATCTAAGCACATAGTTACTATTTTCAACACTTTTACAGCTTTACAACTAGACAAAGTCTACCTGTTCACCCTCTAAAAGTCAAATAAATATATATTTATATTGGGAGACAAAAAAGGCTATTCTGCGATGATCAGACTCTCGTAATCTTTCACCGTGCCACCGTCGATACAGCACTCGATGATCTTGCGGCCCAGCGGGAGCAGGTCGCTTTCTGAGAGATACGGCTGGAGCTCTTTGTGGAAGAATTGGGTGAGGATCCTGGCGCCTTCATCATAACCGGCGTCTCCGACTTCGGGCTGGGTGTTCACCTGTAGAAAATCGCGCGGGATGGCCGAGCCTTCCACCTGCATGGAATAAAGGGCATAACCCAACAGCGGGCATCGGGCCGGTTGAACCTGGTCAGGTTTGAACCGGGAACTTCCTCGTCGGGCGAGATATTCGCGGGCGATCCATTGGGGCATGAACCCCGTGGACCAGGCACCGATGTGCTGGTTCGGGGTAAGAATATAGCGTGTTTGTAACGTCTGGGCGATCTGCTTTAACAGCAGGTTTGCTTGGTCAACCCGCCGCCCTGTCGCAAAAGGCCAGTATGAACCAACACCTTCACTGCTCATGCCGGCCGTATCTGTAATACTTGGGTTAGCATGCCCTCGAGGGGATACCATGCGCCACAACCAGGCCAACGAGGGCGGCAGAACATGCATCAATCCGATAATGCCATAGGTCGGCTGCTGCTTGGTGCACGGCGGGGTCCTTACGCCGAAACTGCGGACATTGACCTCGACCGGTTCGTTGACCACATTAGGCACAACGCTGCGCGGCATAATAACACGAGGATTCGGGCACGGCACACCGGGTTCATCTTCGATATGTTCCCATATCAGACAGGTGGCATTGGGCACCGCATACAAATTCAAGAATGTCAGCGGCTCGCTCGGCTTGATCGTTAAATTCTCAAGATAGGAATCTACACCATAATGCGTGATGTGATTGACACGGACAAACCATCCTTTTTCAGCGTCGGCCACAACGAGCTTCTTGCTGCCGTTCTGGAACTGGGGATGGCAGAGCGCCATGTCGTCCGTCACCGGACGAAGATTGCACCCCTGAAAAAGCGGAATATGCCGTCTCTCTTTGGTGATGATATTCTCGCCTAAAAGCAAACGCCCGTCAGGTTCACGGTGAGGATATTGAAGCATTTCACTTTTTCCACCGCCGGAGGCACCTTCATGAACAATGGTCAGCTGATTGTCGTACGGGGTCGTGATCTGAACGGTGGCACCATGGATCGTGACCCATCCTTCCTGCTCGCCTAACGAAAGAAGAAAACCGTACACGCCTTTTTTCGCACTCGGCCCCGGATAAAGGTTCAAAGAAAAAAGCTCATGCGCTTTCTCTTTGCGGTTATGGACAACATATTGCTTACCGTTGCAATAAACGTGACGAAAGGGCGGAGCCAAATAAATAAACGCCCCTGGCTCATATGCCTTAGGTACTTCACCAGCAGGAACCATGCCCTGAATGTCCGCCAGAGCGCAAGCAAAAAAAGCGGCATTCTTGGGCGCTACCAAAAGAGATGCGAAGCCCAAATAGTCCCCCCCAGAATAAAAAGGCAAAAGGATCAGATCCTGGCCTTTGAACCAATCCAGAACTGTCGAACGGAATTCATTAAATGGGACCTTGAATTTCTCGTTGAAATGTGTTTTATCGGTCGGGTTATCATCCGCGATGATCATGCTGTCGGGATCGCGGCGGCGCATATATTTATCACTATAATTTACGGCCAAACCATTGCGACAGCGCATGACATGAGCTTCATTAACTTTGCCGCGGCCGGGAACGTCATATTCAACGTCAAACGAATCTCGCCCCGGACCTCCCAACGAAAGGTCGATGAGCTCCTCTTTGTCATTGGGAACAATGATGCTTTTGGCTTGCCTGAGAACAGCGACGAGATCAGGCGGAAGGATCATAGTTTCCCACAAATTCTGCGAGGATTGAGTGGCTGTGTTTTTCATAAGTATGTGTACTGATCAAATAGGGTCTATAAAAAACCCAACATCGTTTCCAATCCGTGTTCCTTCATTGGAACCGCTGTTGGGCCATTAATTACCTGAAATTGCTGCGTGCAACTTTTCAGGCTTCCCAAATACTCGATAAGGTTATCAACAAGACCTTTAATAGTCAAATCTTTTCTAGGGCATCTGTCATGCCCGAAAAACGGCTCAAAAAGACCATTCCCCGGCTTACTTTTTGTACACCTTCTTCCAATACGTCTTTAAATAAGCGGCTTTCTTGTTCAACCATTTCGCATTCGATCTGTAATGCTCAACAGTTTTTGCCATCCCCTGTTGAAAACTTATCTGCGGGGACCAGCCCAATTCCCGACGGATCTTATCGAAGTTAAGCGCATAGCGCAGATCATGCCCCGGACGGTCCTTCACATATTCAATAAGACTTTTGGGTTTCTGAAGAATTTCCAATAGCGTTTCGACCACAAGGATATTCGTGCGTTCATTGCCGGAACCGATGTTATAGATCTCACCAATCTTACCTTTTTTCAGAACGGTTAAAATAGCGCTGGCGCAATCCGAGACATATAACCATTCACGCACATTAAGACCCTGTCCGTAGACAGGGATTTTCTGGTCATGCAACGCCTTGTAAATAATGACCGGCACAAATTTCTCAGGATACTGCCATGGCCCATAATTATTCGACGGACGGACAATGATCGCAGGGAATTCATACGTGCGAGCATAAGATTTGATCAACATATCCCCTGCAGCTTTTGCGGCGGAATACGGGGAGCTCGGATTAAGCGGGGTTGTTTCATAAAACTGACCGTTTTCGATATCGCCATAGACCTCATCTGTTGAGACATGGATAAACCTTTCGATCCCGCAGGCGCGGACAGTATCGATCAAGGTTTGGGTTCCGATCACGTTCGTACGCAGAGCGTCTGTGCCGTCCAAGATACTGCGGTCCACATGGGTCTCGGCCGCAAAATGAACGACAGCCCAAGGTTTGAATTTCTTGATCGCCGCGGCGACTTTCTTGCCGTCATTGATATCCGCCTTTAAGAAACTGAACTTTCCCTTGAGCATCTTCAGACGCTCAAGATCGCCGGCATAGGTCAATGAATCAACGATAAATATCTTGTACCCCTGCGCAATGGCCTGACGCACAAATTCACTGCCGATGAACCCCGCTCCTCCGGTAACCAAAATACGCGATGACTTATTCCCCATACATTCACCCTTTCTTTTGTTTCGATATACAAACCGATACGGTCTCGGACTATAAAATCCTTAACCGTATGTCTCTTAGGTCCGAAAAGCTTCTTCCTTTTGAAGGCTCCAAATCCTTCCCCTTCTGCAAAACTGCCGCCGCCATGGAATCCTGGCCTAAGGATTTCAGATTAAGCGCGAGATAATAATAGATCTCGAACGCGTCGGGATCTTTCTGCGCGCTCTGCTGAAGATAGATCACGGAGGCCTCATACTGTTTTGCGTGATGCGCTCCGACCCCCAGATAATAATAGAAAAACCCGTCGTCATCAAGGTTTAGCTGGACGGCCGTCTGAGCGACCCCGATAACAGGCCCAAACTGCTGACTTTGAAAA
>CAZLRE010000027.1:9635-11596 GCA_964561885.1 uncultured Planctomycetales bacterium
AATAAGCAAGAACGAGCAGCTTATAACTGTCTCTCAGTCCAGCCCTCACTCTTTCAGGGAATTCTCTTTGAAAATCCGGCATGGTCGCGATCGCATCCCGATAGGGTTTGGATGCCGCGATGAATTTAAAGACCACCTCCTGAGAGCTGACGATAGCCTTGTTTAAATATTCAATGGCATGCTGATACTCTTTATTTTGGTAGAATGCATACCCGGCAGCGTAATTGAACCATAAAAACGGCGGCACGGCGTCAGCAGCTTTCTTAAACGAGGCGATAGCCGCGTCCGTTTCTCCCAATTCATACTGACAAAAACCCAGCATCGCGTGCTCGTCGGCACGGTCAGGTAAAACCTTGACCAATTGAGAAAAGAACAACCGATACGCGAGCAATTCTTTGCGGTCATATGCGATCTTGCCGTCTATGTACCGTGTTAAGTAATCGTACGGCGGCTGCAGGCGGCTTAAGGTCGCGCCGTAAGAATCCAATTTCGCGGTCTTATGATCCAGAAATAAATACGTGATCCCGAAGGCGGCCAGATAAAGGATGACCGCTCGGCTCAGCACAAACTTTAAAAGACCCGCAGCGCCATTGATCATCAAGCTGCTCCAATTTCCGGCGATAAATCGGACGGCCTACCGCCTTTGAACTCACGCCAGGCCAGCGTGAATAGAACTAGAAACAGACCATTGATACCGAAGAATAGGAACAAATAAACAAACCATGTTCCGGGAAGTCCAAATTTGAACTCTACGGTCTGTTCTCCGGCGGGGACCCACACCCCTTTGAAGGCGACATTCGACCGGACAACCACCCCTTCTTTTCCGCTGACTACAACACGCCATTGAGGATGATAATTATCGTTATAAACAAGGAACTGCGGTTTGATAAAATTCGTTTTGATCCGGATTCGATTGGCATTAAATGCCTTCACCTCAAAATCCGGGGCCGGACCGTTGATCAGCCGGGCGTAATATGGGTTTCTTTTATCGGGTCTTATATTGATCACATCAGGATCATCTGTCGATACAAAGGCCGCATTGCGATTCTCCGCCAAGGCCGTTTCCAGTTCTGCAAAGTCCGTATTCTCGTCATCCAGCCGCACAACTGAATCATAGATGACAAATTTATGACTGCGGTATTTGCGAAGCACATACATATCAACGTTGGCCGATAAAGAAGTGAACCACTTTGACGCATAATAAAAAGACGAACCCGATCGGACAACACGCTCCTGTTCCGCAGCGTCCTCGACAACGGAAGTTTCCGGCAGACCCACCAACTCGATATCGTCATTACCTCTCGAATAACGAAAATCCGCAGGCGTCGAGTCATACGCATAGGAATACGGCTGATAAGCCCTGGTATTCTGACTCAAATAGCCATAGATCTGCCACGGCTCAAGCGCCGCCGCCGATAACAAGATCGCGATCATCAACGTCGTATTGCCGGCCAGCGTCCCCCACAGCCACCAGAGGAAAAACACACAGCTCAGGATCAGGACAAAATAACTTGTTTCAACAGGATAACGGTTCTGCCAAAGGAACCAGACCATCCCGCCATGGACCAGAAGAACCCAGCAGGTCGCAAGCGCACGCTCTAAAGTTCCCGAAGGTTTCCACGCAAGGAACGATCTTAATTGTTCGCCCAACATCAGGCACAGCGCCGGCAGGATTGTGACCCAAAGGAAAAAATGAAGGTTGCGGAAGAACTTAAAGATCGGAACATGTTTGTAAAGAAACGCGTAGACCGGCGAAGCTTCGGGAATACATATCAAAAGCAAACCTGCGATCCAGAAAAACAGCAGCAGGGTCTTCTTGTTGGTCCGGGAAACGAAACCCATAAAGAAAATGATCCAAGCCAACAGCGGCACATAGATGACAGCGAATTTGATCTGGGTGATGTCCGTGTAGTAATACCGGGCGAAAAACAATTCTTCCAAAAGGGCCCATGTGCCGGAGG
>CAZLRE010000027.1:11606-12009 GCA_964561885.1 uncultured Planctomycetales bacterium
ATCCTGCGCCTTGACCCCCAAAACGCTTCCCACCGCCTGATTGGTGTTGCGCATCGGCATGACATATTCACCCCTGCCTCCGGACTTAAAGAACAAATAACCCGGAACTAAGGACAAGCATAACAGCGCCGCGCAAAGAGCCACGAGGATTTTATTCTTGGTGATAAATCCGAAATATCGCGGGACGAGAACTTTGAACGATGGTCCATAGACAACAGCATAAAACACCGCAAAAGACACCACGCTCAGCAGAAAATAAAAAGGGATGTACGTCGTCGCCACAATGATAAGGCACGCGATCATTCCGACAAACGCATACCTCCGGGGTTTCTGGCTGAAGGCCACCAGAAAATAAAAGAACCACGCCATCGGCGTGAACATAAGGATCATAAAGGAATCGAAA
>CAZLRE010000028.1:0-11974 GCA_964561885.1 uncultured Planctomycetales bacterium
ACATAAGTATTTGGTATGTATGACTTTAAGTTGTGTTGATTTATATCGACATTATGCTTGCTGTGATTTGACTATGATTTCCGGGTATGTCATACTTTGTCCATGACAAAGATGTTCAATCTTATCAACACTTATGCAGAAGTCCCCAGGGTCATACAGAGCTGCTCATGCCTGGTTAGTAGTGTAAAATGAATAGAATCAACAATTTAAACAAACTTTTATCTGTTGCAGTTAAAAAACAAAGGTGGCATAATAATTGCTCCTTTTCCCATATAGAGCATTTGAAGTTTGAGGATTTGAAGCAGGACAGGATTGAAAGGGGAATAAGGAATGTCGAGCGCTGAGTTCAAGAAACGATTAACGATAACCGAAGTCGCTGAAATGATCGGGATCAGTTCCAAGACCATCATGCGTTGGGAGAAAACCGGAAGGATCCGAAAACCCAAACGTGATTGGCGCGGATGGAGGGTCTACGATCAGCAGGATGTTGAGATCATCCGCAGTTTTCATGATGCGCTTTTCGAAGTTGAATAATGTTTATAAACTTTAGGAGAATAGGGCAATGAGAAACTCTAGATATCAATTGTGGATCCTTTTTTTGACAGTTTTCGTATGCGGCTTGGGCTTTATCAAGCTTGCCGATGCGCAAAGTTTCGCTGAACTTGATAATGTTCAGGGGCAGATTACAGAAGAGACAGAAGCGAAAACCGCTGCCCCGGATACCGGGAATGCTCAGCCGGTGGTCACGGAGAATGTTTCGGAGCCTGTGTATGATGCCGGTCAAGAATATTTTGATGAAAATCTTAAAAAGGTCATGGACCCTAAAGAATATGAGCAGTTCATGGCCGCCAAAAGTTACAGCGAGAAAAACAGCACTTACACGTTAGGCGCGACCGATGTCATTGAAGTGACCGTTATGCGCCATCCTGAAGTCAGCGGCAAATATATCATCAATAAAGAAGGAAAGATCCAATATGAATTTATTGGTGATGTGTTGTTAGCTGGTCTCACCAAAGAACAGGCTGCGGAAATGCTTGCCAAGAGCTTGTCGACCTACATAATCAATCCGCAAATTACCGTTAAGATCAGCGAATTCAACAGCAAGGTCGTTTACGTAGTGGGAGAAGTCGCCAATCCCGGGAGAATCATTATGCGCGGCGACACCATCACTGTCCGTGAGGCTTTATTGGAAGCGGGGCTTCCGTTGTTGTCGGGGAAAACGACCCATGCCTCGATGTTCACGCCTACTGCTGGGAACGTGAAACGTTTGAAGGTTGATGTTTACGCATTGCTTTATGAAGGGGATCTGCGCCAGAATTTTATCATGCAGCCTGGGGACACGCTTTATGTGCCTCCAACTTTTTGGGCTAAGGCTATGCGCGTGATCAATCCTGTTGCTCAACCGATCGGTTCGGCGGCATCAGCAACTGGATCGGCGGCGGCTTTAGGCAATTAAAATCTTATTCAAGATAAATCGTTGTTTATAAAGGTGGACAAACATGCAAGCAAATCCCATGGAATATTTCAGGATCTTTTTTAGGCGTAAATGGTTTCTTATTATGCCGGTCTTTTTCGGCTTGGTTTTGGGTGTCTGTTCAGCGATCATTATGCCTAAGAAATACGTTTCATCAACGAAGATCCAGATCCGGGAAGGGAAAACCGATAATCCGCTATTTGACAATTTAGCAGTATCCTCATCCATGGAGCAGCGATCCAAAGTTGTCCGTGAGAAGATGCTCAGTTGGAGCAGTCTTACCGAGCTTGTGAAAAGGCTGAAACTCGATGCTGATGTCAAATCTTCGGAAGATTTTGAGGAATTGATCCGGGATCTGGTTAAATCCATCAAATGGGAGTTTCGTGACGGTAATATAATTCAGTTTTCCTACATTGGGCCGAACCCGCAGCAAGCTCAGGCGGTTGTTCAGAACATAACGCAGATATTTATTGAGGGGAGTTTGAGCGTCCAGACCAAAGAGACCTCGGATGCGATCCGGTTCATTGAGGAACAATTAAGGGTCTACCGTGGGAAAATCAAATCTTCGGAGATTGCCCTTTTAAGGGAAAGGTTAAATGAACTTTTGATCGATTCAACTGAGAATCATCCCCAAGTCAAGCAATTGCGCGAGCAGATCGACCGTAAAATGGTTGAGATCAAACAAGAAAATCTTGAATATACTGAAGACATGCGTTTATCTGCGGAATCCACCGCAGAGATGCTTCAGGAAATACGAAAGGCCTTGAACGTGGTCTCATCAAAAGATAGCGCTGGGGCTCCGGATGCAGTACTTGCTGGCGATGAATCTTTCGCGGGGATGCAGATCGACAAAATGGACGACGTCAGGGCCCGGGACGTTGATGTCAATACGAAAATTTATAACTCTTTATTACAACGGCTCGAAACAGCCAAGATCACTCAGCGGCTTCAGTCGTCCAAAGAAGGAACTCGATATACGATCCTAGATCCGCCCCGTATCCCGTTAAAACCGTCCGAGCCAAACATGATCATTAATATCCTTGTGGGGATCATGTTAGGGGTCCTTGTCGGTGGGGCTATGGTTTTTCTTACTGAATTCCTGGATAAATCCTTCTTGGATGTGCAGGATGCCAAAGAATTTCTGGGAGGGCCTCTTTTGGGGAGTATTTCCAAGATTACAACAACAGAAATTATCGAAGAAGAACGCCAGCGCCAGACATGGCTTTTATTCTGGATGGCATCGGCAGGGATTTTGATGATCGCATTTACGGTAATGATCGCGGCCATATTGCGCATGTAAATTCAGGTGAATTATGTATAACAAATTCTATGGTTTCAAAGAGAGTCCGTTTAATCTGACGCCGAACTCACGGTTCTTTTTTGCGAGCCATAAGCATACCGAGGCTTTAGATAGCCTGATCTATGCCATTGACCAGCGTAAAGGTTTTGTGGTCATAACCGGAGAGATCGGTTCTGGCAAGACAACGGTCTGCCGGACTTTATTGAATAAATTGGACAGGCATACCCAGATCGCGCTGATCACGAACACGCATTTGAGCAGTAAAGATTTGCTGATGACGATCCTGGAAGAATTTGAGATCGATTTTGTTCCGGGTTCAAAATCAAAACTCCTGTCGCAGCTAAACGCGTATCTCATTGATCAGTTGGAGCGAAATAACAATGTTGTGCTGATCGTGGATGAAGCGCAAAACCTGAAACCTTCGGTGCTTGAAGAGATCCGGATGCTTTCGAACCTTGAGACGGAGACAGAGAAATTGATCCAGATCATATTGCTCGGTCAACCGGAACTAAAACAGAAACTCGCTTTGCAAAGTCTGGAGCAGTTACGCCAGCGCGTCTCAGTTTATTTTCATTTGTCGCCGTTGGATGTGGAGGACGCAAAACATTACATCCGTTACCGCACCAAGGTGGCTAGCGAAAGCGACCGGGAATATTTTACCGAAGAAGCTTTATCGACGATCTATCAGTATTCCAAAGGAGTGCCGCGTTTGATGAACCAGTTGTGCGATAACGCGCTTTTGGCCGGTTACGTGGAAGAAGCACCGGTCATAACTGATAAATTGATCCGAGATGTGATCCAGGATTCTCCGGTCCACCAGCTGGCCGATGGCAAACGCAAATTTCGCCAGCAGGAACAGAGTCATGCCGAATAACGAGAAAAAAGGGGAGGGGCGTATGAGTTTTTTGATAAAAGCTTTAAAGAAAGCGCACCATGAACAATCAAATATTAAGGCTGCCAGCGAGGATGAGAAAGCCGATCATCATGCGCCGTCTCCAGTATTCGATCACACGCATGCGCATAGTGGCGCCAGGCCGATTGATCTGCAGCTCATTTTTACCGGAATGCTGATCGTCCTTGTCGGTGTCGGTATTTATTTTAATTACAGCATATCATCAAATATCGCTTCGACCCAAGATGGGATGGCGGTCATCTCGGAAAATTTTCGTGCCCAAGAACAGAATTTTGAGCAGATGCATAAACTTATCGTTCAGATGGATAGTGCCAATAACGGGCAGAGTAAGGAATTTCTGGCCAAGATCGACACATTAAGTGTCAGCGTCGCTTCACAAATCGGTGAGATCCAGAAATTATCGAAATCACAGTATATGGAATTATCCAAGACGATCGAAGAACAGGAAAAAAGCATCTCGATCTTGACCGCTAAGTATGATCAGCTGGAAAAATCCGTTAGGAACTACAGCGATGTGAATAGAAGTTATTCGGAACAGCTTAACGCACTTAAAAAGAAACTTGCTGAGATCAATTCTGCGCCGCCGCAGCAATAACACTCGGTCAATCATTAAAGGAGCAGCACCCATGGGTAAAATCACGAAAGCCCTTCAGAAAGCAGCCAATGAACGGTTGGTCCGTCTGGACAAGATCAGCCGCATTCAGGAACATGAGCAGATCGTTGTCCGGAAAATGAAGGATTCCAAGATCGATGCCCGGCTTATCACCTATTTTGATACCAAGTCCGTCATCTCCGAGCAATACAAAACGCTCACGACGAATTTGCTGAATTATAACAAGGGACGTCCTCCGCACACGATCGCGATCACCAGTTCCGTGCATTCCGAAGGGAAAACCGTGACTGCCCTTAACCTGGCCATCACTTTATCCCAGGCCACTAATGATTCAAAGATCCTTTTGATCGACGGGGATATGCGCAAGGGACAGATGACTAATTATCTCGGCACAGGATTTCACGTAGGATTAAGCGAGTATCTGTCTGGCAAGGCAAAACTTTCTGATGTGGTATTTCATGTGGATATTGACAACCTGAGTTTCATTTCATCAGGAGCTGTGCCGCCTAATCCGGCGGAGTTGTTGGGGTCTTCAAAGATGAAAGAACTGATCAATCTTATGAAAAACGAATATGAATTTGTGATCATCGATACACCGCCGGTCATTCCAGTCACCGATCCGGTGATCGTGGGAACGCAGGTGGAAGGGATGATCATGGTCATCCAGGCCGGCCGCACGCAGCGCGGCATCGTGAAGCGAGCCATGGAGCTTTTGGATCAGGCCCATACCAATCTGGTCGGACAAGTGTTGACCGGGGTTGAATATTTCGTTCCGCAATACATTTATCGTTATCTGTAGAAATTAACTGTGCAGGGAGGTATTTGAAGTTATGGCAAAGTATTTAATTACAGGCGGTGCGGGATTTATCGGTTCGAACATCGCTGAAGTGTTAGTCAAAAAAGGTGATTTTGTAAGGGTGTTAGACAACTTTTCCTCCGGATATGAAGAGAATCTTCATTTCGCGCGTGGTTTAAGTAAAGATCAGTTGGAGGTCATTCGCGGAGACATTTCCAATGTTAGCGATTGCGAACGGGCTTGCGAAGGAATGGATTATGTTCTTCATCAGGCTGGTCTTAAGTCCGTTCCCAAATCACTTAAAGACCCTTTAAGTTACAACCACGTGAACATTGACGGTATTTTGTTCTTGCTTCAAGCCGCATCAAAATACGGGGTCAAACGTTTTGTCTTTGCTTCGTCGAGTTCCGTGTACGGGAACACGACCCAGTTTCCCCAGCGCGAAGACCATTTGTCGCTGCTCATTTCTCCGTATGCCTTAAGTAAACTCGCCGGGGAATATTATTGCCGAATTTTTTCCGAGTTTTTCAACGTTGAAACAGTGGCATTGCGCTATTTCAATGTGTTCGGCCCCAAGCAGGCGCTTGATGATGAATATTCAGCTGTTATTCCGAAATTCATCAACTGTATACTCAACGATGAACCTCCGCCAATCTTCGGCAACGGCAAGCAATCCAGAGATTTCACCTATATCGATAATGTTGTTTCAGCCAATATCATAGCGGCAACGACGCCCGGTCTTAAACATGAAGTGTTCAATGCGGCCGTGGGCAAAGAATATTCAGTTTTGGATATCGTCAATGGTATTAATAAGATCCTCGGTAAAAATGTCGCGCCGAAGTTTCTGCCGGTCCGGGCCGGGGATATCTTCCGTTCTAATTCCGACATTTCAAAGTTCCAGCGAATGACCCCGTATAAACCGCTAGTCAGTTTCGAAGATGGTTTGCAAAAGACAGTGGATTATTTTGTCAAAAAGTTCAAGAAATAAGGCAGGACGTAAAACATTATGGCGAACGTAAAAGGAATCATATTGGCAGGGGGCAAAGCAACACGGCTTTATCCCATCACAAAAAGCATCAGCAAACAGCTTCTGCCGGTTTATGACAAACCGATGATCTATTATCCTTTATCGGTTCTGATGTTATCCGGTATCCGAGATATTCTGATCATTGTGACTTCTGAAAATCGTGAGCTGTTCGAGAACCTTTTGGGGGACGGAGGATCCCTCGGGCTTAACATCAGTTATGCAGTGCAGGATTCTCCCCGCGGTCTGGCCGATGCCTTTATAGTCGGGGAGAAGTTCATCGGGGCTAGCCGCGTTTGTTTGATCCTTGGCGACAATATTTTTTTCGGCGAACGCCTGCAGGATATGCTCCTTAAGGCGATCGACCAGCAAAACGCCTCTGTGTTTGCGTATTATGTCAAGGATCCGGAGCGTTACGGTGTTGTTGAGCTGGATTCGAACGGGAATGCAGTTTCGATCGAAGAAAAACCTACCAGACCCAAATCAAACTTTGTCGTGACTGGACTATATTATTTTGACAATGACGTCATTCGCATTGCCAAGAACGTCAAACCTTCGGCCCGCGGCGAACTTGAGATCACGGATGTTATCAACGCATATCTCAGGAAAGGAAAGCTTAGTGTTGTCACATTGGGACGCGGATATGCCTGGCTGGATACCGGAACATTTGATTCGTTATTATCAGCCGCTTCTTTTATCAAAACTATCGAGGAGCGAACCGGCCTAAAGATCGCCTGTCTGGAAGAGATCGCTTACAAAATGAAATTTATTTCCAAAAAACAGATTTTGAAAATCGCTGATGAACTTAAAACTAGTTATGGTGATTATTTAAGATTGGTCGTCGGGGAGAAATGATGGTGTGCGTTTATCCGATCGGTGCAAATGAAAGGGAATATGAATAGAGAATTCATGTTATTCGGTTCACCGCGAATCGAACAACCCGAAATTGATGAAGTTGTCGCTTCCATGAGATCCGGTTGGCTTGGGACCGGGCCAAAGGTCAAAAAGTTTGAAGAAAGATTTGCGGAATACAAAGGGTGTCCGTATGCCATGGCGCTTAATTCCTGCACGGCCGCGTTACATTTGTCTATGCTTGCAATCGGCATCAAGCCGGGTGACGAGGTGATCGTTCCTTCGATGACATTTGCCGCGACAGCCAATGCGGTTATCCACGCCGGAGGCAGACCGGTCTTTGTTGATTGCCAGCGCGACAGCATGAATATGGACCCGATAGATATTAAACGCAAGATCACGCGCAGGACCAAGGCGATCCTGCCTGTGCATTTTGCCGGACGGCCTTGCGATATGGATGCGATCATGGCCACCGCTAAAAAGCATAAGTTAAAAGTGATCGAAGATTGCGCGCATGCGATCGAGACTGAATATCATGGACAAAAAGCAGGGATGTTCGGTGATCTGAGCTGCTTTAGTTTTTATGTCACCAAAAATATTGTGACAGGTGAAGGCGGAATGGTCTTGACCAAAAATAAGAAATATTCGGACACCATTAAAGTCCTTGGACTTCACGGCATGAGCAAAGATGCCTGGAAACGTTTTAGCGATGAAGGCTATAAACATTACCAGATCGTTTACGCAGGCTTTAAATACAACATGATGGACATCCAGGCGGCCATCGGTATCCATCAGTTGACCAGGATCGAACAGTATTGGAAACGGCGCGAAGAGATCTGGCAGCGATATCAAGAGGAGTTCAGGGGGTTGCCGGTTATTTTGACGGCACCGGTTGAAAAGGATACAAAGCATGCGTATCACTTGTACTCATTATTAATCGATATTAACCAGACGAAATTGACCAGGGATGATTTCCTGAACGCCATGACCAAAGCCAAGATCGGCGTTGGGGTCCATTATATTGCGTTACATCTGCATCCGTATTACCGCAAAGTGTATGGTTACAAAAAGGGTGATTTCAAAAACGCAGAATGGATTTCTGCGCGCACGGTATCTTTACCTATGTCCGCGAAGCTCGTGGATGCGGATGTTGACTATGTGATCCAGACCGTCAAGAAAATTCTTAAATAGAAGAGGGCTTGATGATATTAAGTCTCAATTCACTGGTTAAAATTAAGCAAGATCGTAAAAAGAAATCGACAAGGTTTGCCAGCAGTCATGAATATTGGCAGGCGCGTGCCAGAAAATTCGGCAAACGGGCGGTGATCAGCATTGATCATTCCGATAAAGAATTCGATTTAGTTAAAAATCGGGACAGGGACGTGCTCTTTCCGATTTTAAAAAAGCATTTAACAGGGCATGAACAATTGGTCCTGGATTTTGGTTGTGGAAGCGGCCGGTTTACATCTGATCTTGCCCAATTGATCAATGCCCAAGCCATTGGGGTCGATCCGACTTCGGAATTGATCAAACTGGCGCCGAAAGCCAAAAAGGTCAAGTATCTGGTTATTAAAAATAACCATATCCCTTTGCCCGATGAATCCGTTGATGTTATCTGGATCTATGCCGTTTTGGGATGTGTTAGTAATAACACCCTTGCGGCAACTCTCAAGTCATTAACCCGGGTCTTAAAAAGGAATGGTGTATTTTTTATGACGGAAAACACCTCCTCCGCGCCTAATTCAGACTTCTATACGTATCGTTCAGCTGAAGAATATATAAAGTCCGTACCAAATGTTCCCATGAAACACGTGCATGATTATTACGATATAGGAACAGATTTTAATGAAAGATTTTCGGTTATGGTTGGAAATAAAGTTTAAGGACAGCGCATGCATGCTAATAATTGGGATGAATTGAGTCAGTTGGATCAGCTAAGGCCTGTTATCGATCCAAATGACGCTAAAGGCTCTAAGAATTTACTGATCGATCTGATGCATTGGAATGCTCTGCGCAAACATTTGAACAGTTCTGGGAATTTGCTGGACTACGGATGCGGGATCGGAAGGTATTGTTCGCGGATCCGTGCCCGTGGCATCAATTATTCCGGTGTCGATACGTCTTTGGGTATGATCCGAAAGGCTGCTCAAATCCATAAATTGAATTGTTTTCATCATTTTGACGGTAAAAATACTCCGTTCCCTGCAGGAAGCTTCGATGTTGTCTTTCTTTCGGAGGTCATGACATATTTATTAGGGAGCCAGTCTGCGCAGGATGCGTTAAATGAAATTAAAAGGGTCTTAAAGCCGGAGGGGCGTTTGCTCATGATCGAGCAGGCAAGTATTTCCAACCGAAAATCAGAAAGCGCAAGCCGGATCGTCACCGAAGATGATTATAGGAAAGCACTTGAAGAAGGATTTGTCGTCAAGCAAATGTACAAGGTGCGCAGCCCGGATTTTTCAAATTTGACATGCCGCATCATCGACAGTCCTAAGGTCCCGCTATCGATATTTCGCTGTATGTCCGGGCTGATCGCCCATCATGAATCCGTTTTGGTAAAAAAGGCCGGCGATGATTATTTTAGGACAACGTCTTATTATGAATTTTTAATGGAAGCGCACCCAATCAAAGGTTAAAGCATGTCATCCAAACATTCGATCGTTCAAACATATGAACCAGACAATTGCCTTAAACAAGGCTATCCGGCAGCGATTCGAGAGATCTTTTTTGAATTGATCTACAACAAGTGGCTCATTTACCAGCTGTTCAAGCGTGATTTTTCAGCGATGTACAAACAGTCGTTCATCGGGTTTTTGTGGATCTTCATTATGCCGATCCTCAACGTCGGGCTTTTTGCCATGTTAGGGCATTCGGGGATCTTTAATTTCGGCGCTATCGATGTGCCGTATCCGATCTATGCCATTTTGGGGCTTGCCTTCTGGCAGATCTTTGCCAACGGAATCATCGCCTGCGGCGGTTCGCTGACAGCGGTCGGCGACATGGTCATGCGCATCAAATTCTCAAAAAAGTGCGTCGTCATCGCAGCCGTAGGCCGTGGGATAGTCACTTTTCTGGTACAACTTCTTTTGATCGTCATTTTATTCATATTTTTCCAGATCATGCCCAGCAAAGGGGCTCTTTTGATGCCGCTCTTTGCGATTCCGATCGTGATCCTGACATTGGGGTTAGGTTTGTTAGTTGCACTTCTGAATTCGATCGTCAGGGACACTGGTAATTTATTGGGGGCATTATTGTCGTTTTACATGTATTTGACACCCATATTATATGCAAAACCGAAAACGGGCATATTGAGCTACTTAGCCAGCATCAATCCAATGCACTATTTCATCGCTGCGGGAAGAGATATGGTTTTGCTTGGACGCATCAGTGAACCCGCCGGGTTTTTCTATTCATGCCTGTTTGCCTTGGCAGTCCTTTTTCTGGGTTTGATGGTTTTTCATTTAACAGAAACGCGTATAACGGAACGGATCTAGGATGAGCGACATCGCCATAAAGGTTGAGAATGTCTCAAAAAAATTTTGCAAGTCCCTGCAGAAGTCCATGGTCTATGGGTTAACGGATATCGGCAAGAATTTATGCGGCTTAAGATCCGATCCGCACATTTTACGTCCGGATGAATTTTGGGCGATCAAGGACATTTCCTTCGATGTCAAGAAGGGGGAGGCGTTCGCATTGGTCGGCGCTAACGGCGCTGGAAAAACAACGCTTTTAAAGATGTTAAACGGGATTTTCTGGCCGGATGAAGGCAAGATCATGGTCAAAGGGACATTGGGTCCGCTCATCGCTGTCGGCGCAGGGTTTCATCCGCTGTTGTCCGGACGGGATAATATCTATATCAATGCTGCCATTTTGGGCATCGGAAAAAGAGAGATCCAGAAACGTTTTGATGAGATCGTCGCTTTTGCGGATATCGGGGCCTTTCTTGATACTCCGGTCAAACATTATTCAAGCGGAATGTTCGTGCGCCTCGGATTCGCGGTCGCGGTGCATTGTGAGCCGGAGATCTTATTGATCGATGAGATCTTGTCGGTGGGGGATATGGCGTTCCAGGCCAAATGCAAGGTCAAAATGGACCAGTTCCTCAATAGCGGAAAAACGATCGTGTATATCTCCCATAATCTGGATACGGTTGTCAATATGTGCCAGCGGGCGCTTTTCCTTCAGCAGGGACGAATGGTCTATGCTGGTGACGCTAAAAGCGTGGTTTACGAATACCGAAAAAGTGTCCTTAATCAGGAAAAGAGGATGCTGCAAGATGGCGTCCGGCATGGCTCAGGCGAAGTTGTTATAAAGAAGATCGAACTCCTCGATCATACAGGAGCCGACACGCAGACTTTTCGGCCTAAATCTTCTATGAAGATCAGGGTCCGATATGAAGCTATTAAGCCTGTCCAGAATCCGCAATTTCGATTAAGAATATTCAACAATACAAAGACCATTCTCATTGATGCGAATTCAATCGATCAAACAGGTGAGCTCGGCACGATTGCGGGATCCGGAGAGATCACATTCGTTATGGATGAATTGCCTTTTAATGTGGGCCGTTATCCGATCTCCGTTGTTATTTATGATTCAACAGGAATGATGGTTTATGACGCTCATGAACATCTGCATGAATTTACGATAGATCCGGGCGCGGATAATCTGGACATTCCGTTTCGAAGCGGTGTCCTGTTTGTTCCCGGCCGTTGGGTTTTTAATAAATAGCCTAAGAAAGCAAAGATCAAGATATGCCACAACCTCTGACTCGACTTAATTCTTTTGAGAAAGCGGACCGCAAATTCAAGACTATGGTCAAGCTCGCCAAGTCCATTGCTAGTCCGGCGCCGCAGCTTGTTTGCGGCACTCTCGATCATGACGATGTTGTCATCGCCCGTCACTTGTTGAATCATCCCGACCGCTGGATCGATGCGAAGATCGAGAAAAAGTTTGGCGATGATTTTGCCAAGTGGAATGGGTCGGGACATGCCTTCGCATTCTT
>CAZLRE010000029.1:0-9340 GCA_964561885.1 uncultured Planctomycetales bacterium
GTCGTCGGAAAAGTGATCGAGACCGGGGATCATGTCAGCAAGGTCATCCTGGTGTCGGACCCGAACTTCAACGTGGCGGCGGTCGCCCAGGAGTCGCGGGAAAGCGGGCTGTTGTCCGGAACACTTCAAGGCATTTGCCGTTTACGTTATCTTCCGGAAGACGCGAACGTTGCTGTGGGAGAGAAGATCGTGACCTCCAAATTAAGCTCCACATTCCCCGACGGTATTCTGATCGGAACGGTGGAGAGCATCCAGAACCACCCAGGCACGACCGGCACGGAATGTTTGGTCAGGCCCGCGACATTTCCTTCCAGGTCCGAAGAGGTCCTTGTCCTTAAGAAAGAAAAATAATAAAAATGTCCTCGAAAGCGATCGACATTCATGATCTTGTTAAAGTTTACCGCACCGGCACCAAGGCGCTCAACGGCGTCAATCTGCAGGTGAACGAAGGCGATTTCTTTGCTCTGTTGGGGGCTAACGGCGCGGGAAAGACCACGGTCATCGGGATATTGACGGATCTGGTTAGAAAAACATCCGGCAGGGTCGAGATCTTCGGCTTTGATATCGACCAAGATTTCGGCCGCGCCAAGAAAACCATGGGCGTTGTCCCGCAGGAATTTAATTTCAACATGTTCGAAAAGGTCGCTGATATTGTGGCGACCCAAGCCGGATATTTTGGGATCGAATGGTCCGAGGCTGTCAAGGATACCCAGGTCATACTCAAACGCCTCGGGCTTTGGGAGAAGCGCAATGCCTCGGCCCGCAGTCTTTCCGGCGGGATGAAAAGGCGTTTGATGATCGCCCGCGCCCTGGTGCATCACCCGAAACTACTGATCCTCGATGAACCGACGGCAGGTGTCGACGTTGAACTGCGCATCGGCATGTGGGAATACCTTAAGGAAATAAACGCCAAAGGAACGACCGTGCTTTTGACGACCCATTACCTCGAGGAGGTCGAGCAGATGTGCCGCAATGCCGCGATCATCAAGGACGGCGAGATCATCCATCAGGACAGCGTACGGAATTTGATGCAGGTATTAAAGGAAGAGACATATGTCATCATCGTGCAGGAGATGAAGTCTCTGGAAAGGGTACAGTCGTATGATCCCGTGCAGGTCGACGCCAACACGCTGGAGGTTGTGATCAACCGTGAGGAAGAGCTCAATGAACTTATCGTGCGTTTGATGGCCTCCGGGTTCGTCATCAAGGATATTCATCCGAAGAGCCGGCGATTGGAAAAACTATTTTTAAAATTATTGGCCAACAAATAACGCTATGAACGACTATTTAGTATCCCTTAAAACGATCATCAGAAAAGAAGTCGTGCGCATCCTGCGCATCTGGACGCAGACTTTGATCCCGCCGGTCATTACCCAGACGTTGTACTTTGTTATCTTTGGCAAATTCATCGGGTCGCGCATCGGCGAGGTTCAAGGGATCGATTATATGTCTTTTATCGTTCCCGGTCTGGTCATGATGTCGGTCATCAATAACGCTTACGGCAATACGGTGAGCTCTTTTTTCAGCGCCAAGTTCCAGAGGAACATCGAAGAGATCATGGTGTCTCCGACGCCCAACTGGGTCATTGTGCTGGGTTATGTGACAGGCGGCGTTATCCGCGGCGTGAGCGTGGGGTTTTTGGTCTTTCTGGTTTCGTGTTTTTTTACCAGGCCGGTCATCTATAATTTTCCGGTCATCGTGATCTTTGTGATCCTTACTTCCATCGTATTCTCGCTAGGCGGATTTATGAACGCCATGTTCGCCACCAAGTTTGACGATGTGGCAATCGTGCCGACGTTCATATTGACGCCGCTGACTTATCTCGGCGGTGTGTTTTATTCCGTGCAGAGCCTGCCGGAACTCTGGCAGAACGTTTCCCGGCTTAATCCGATCCTTTACATGGTCAACGGTTTTCGTTATGGTTTTTACGGAACATCGGATGTGCATCTGGGGATGAGCGTCGTCATGCTCTTGGTTCTGATCGCTGCTTTGAGTTTCGTTAATCTGAGATTGATGGATAAAGGCGCAGGGTTAAAGTCGTGAAGTTTGTAAGAAGTTGTTTTAATTAATCATCATAAGGAGGCTGTATGAAAGGTTTAAAGGTTTTAAGTTGGTTTGTGATGTTAGTTGTGGGTATTTTTTGTTCTTCGATGGTTTCTGCCGATGAATACTCGATCGACAAAGCGCATTCAACGATCGGTTTTTCCGCCAAGCATCTGATGGTCTCAAAGACCAACGGTATGTTCAAGGAATATGATGGCGCGATCACCTTCGATGCGAACGATCTGGCTGCATCCAAGATCGAAATGACCGTTCAGGCGGCAAGTATCGACACCCGCAATGAACAAAGAGATGGTCATTTAAAGAGTCCGGATTTTCTTGATGCCGAGAAGTTCCCGACCCTTACGTTTGTGACCAAATCGATCTTTAAGGAAGGCGAGGTTTACAACCTCACCGGCGATCTGACCATCAAAGGGGTCACCAAAGAGATCACTATTCCGGCTGAGATCTCCGGTCCGGTCAACAGCCCCATGGGCGGGACCGCCATCGGTATCGCGGCCAATTTCAAGATCAACCGCCAGGATTACGGCGTTTCCTTTAATAAGACGATGGATAACGGCGGTTTTGTCGTTTCTGATGATGTTACGATCGATGTGACGATCGAGGCGTATAAGAAGTAATATTGGTTAGTTTATCAATATCAAGGGCGGTCGAGTTCTTCGGCCGCCCTTGATATTTTTCAGCGAAGAAATTTAAACAGGGAAGCGTTTTCCTGGAAACCCGTCCGGCTACTTGTATCGAATAAAGCTGATGCTATAGTTGAATTGGTAGAACAGCTTTAGTCAAAGCGCAACTATGTGTGGTGGCAAACGCTCTTTTCTATAGTCCGTGACTCTTAACATGTCTCCTTATGTCTGTGTCGCTTCGTGCGGCGGGGGATGATTTGAAGTAATGCGATGTAACTTTGCGTAGTTTGGGATCGAGACATATGGTGGTCGGGCCATGAAGAACCGTTCTTCATGAACCGTTTAAATAACCGCCTTAAAAGGAGGATGTTGTTATGGACACCATCCTAAGTTCTGTAAGAGACACCTTCACAACAGTCACTGGCTACTTGCCGACATTCTTGGCCATTATCAGCGTATTGGTCATCGGCTGGGTTGCTGCCAGAGTTATCAGCAAGTTGGTGGGTCGTCTTTTCAAGGAAATCTATTTCGACACCATGTGCCAGCATTTGGGTCTTGGCGGCGTGCTTCGCAAGGGCGGGGTGAAGAGAACCCCCAGCGAAGTCGTCAGTTGCCTGCTCTACTGGGTCATCATGATCACAGTTCTTGCAACGAGCGTCAAGATCTTCGGCCTTCCTATGGTCGATGACATGGTCAACCGCTTGTTCAGCTATGTTCCCAGTGTGATCAGTGCCGTGTTCGTGCTTATTTTCGGTATGATCCTGGGCAACTTCATCTCCAGTCTGGTCACGATCGTTGCCAGCAACACGGACATTCCGCGACCTGATCTGATGGGGATGCTCACCAAATATGCGATAGTCCTTTTTGCCGTGACGATTTTTCTGCATGAGATCGGCTTGGGATCGCTGGTGGGGCCGGAAAGCATCAATACATTGTTTACAGGGGTCTGTTTGGCATTGGCCCTGGCGTTCGGTTTAGGCGGCCGCGATACGGCGGCACGCTATATTGAACGGCTGAAGAAATAACGTTAAGGTGTTTGTTTCTGGGGCAGTTGATGTTTTAACTGCCCCATTCTTTTGGTATTTAGGGGCCTAAAAATCATTTGTCTACAAAATAGATTGTGTTATACTAGGTCAACTTTTGGGGAATAATCCGCTCTTTTTATTGGTTCAACGTCAAATCTCTAAAACTTTACGGCTGTTTGACGTTCAATGATCCCTGGGCGCCCCCAGGTATTGGACGTGGTTCTATGCATAATCAAGGTCGTGACAAGCGCCAGCATCCCCGTTTCCCATTTAAGCAAGCGGTCAAATTCCAGATCGGAGAATATAGCTGTCTCGACGGCAGTTTATCCAAGGATTTAAGCCGTGGAGGGGTTTGTTTGACCGTGAACCAGTTTGTCCCGGTCAATGGTTCGGTCATTCTGTATTTACAGCAGGATCAGGAGTCCAAGCTGGTCGTTATAAAGGGCAAGGTCACCTGGGTTAAGATGCTGCCTGATTCCGACCAATGCCAGATCGGGGTCCAATTCCAGGGTTTGGATGAGTCTGTACAAATGGAAGTCAACAATATCATTGTGGCTTTAGGTTAATAGTTCATAGGTGTTTTGAAAGGAGCAGTAAGGTTATGGCTGAAGAAACAAAAGCAGTGGTCGAGGAGATCAAGAATTGCCCGGCCTGCAAAAAAGTATTAAAGAGATCCCGTCGTTTTTACCGCAACGGCGCGTATTATTGCAATAACACGTGTTTCCGCACGGTCCAAGCTAAAAAAGAGCGGGAAAAAGCTGCCGAGGAGGCTTCTAAAGCGGAAGCATCCAGTGAAAGCAAGGGGTAGGCTTTGACACACGGTCATTCGTCTTCACAGGAACGCCGCCGCAGCCCCCGTCTGGAGCATACGGTCCCGCTTAAATTGTCGAGCGGGGATATCGATATTGTGACCGAGACCCGCAACCTGAGTTCTTCGGGCGTCTATTGCCGGGTCAATGCGTATATTGAACCGATGACGAAGTTAAAGATCCATCTGCTGTTACCGGTCAAGAAGAACAACCGGACAGCGACCCACAGGATCTCGTGTCAGGGTGTTGTGGTCCGTGCCGAATCCGTTCCCGACCACAATTATTTTAACGCCGCTATCTTTTTCAATGATATTCAGCCGAAAGATATTCAGGCGATCGCTGATTTTGTCGAGCACATGCTTGATGACGACCCTTCGAAAAAAGCTTGATTCTTAAAACGGAGAAGGATATGGAAGGTTCAGTGAATTTTTCAGTTACGCCGTTGCAGGCCCTTTTGGCGCTGGCGTTCCAGATGTGGATGATCATTTTCCCCATTGTTCTGATCCGCAAGATCAATTATTTGACAGAATTGCTGCATGAACATTTGGACAGTCATCAGGACAATCCATAAAAAGGCGTTTGGCCCATGATGCCCCCAAACCGAGGCGGGCAACACCTGATCCCCATTTTGTACGAAGACGAAGTCTGCATTGTTTTCGACAAGCCCCCGGGGCTTTTGACCGTGCCTGCCGAAGGCAAACACACGACCACGCTGACAGATATTGTGAACGAACAATTCTCCGCCCAGCACAGCCAGTCCTCTCAAAATCCCGAACAATTCCATTTGCATCCGTGTCATCGCCTGGATCGTGACACATCCGGCGTCATCCTGTATGCCAAGGGCAAGCGCAATCAAAAGATGTTGATGGATGTCTTCAATGAGAAAAAGGTCAGAAAGTTTTATACGGCCTTTGTCCACGGGCATCTTGAGAAAAAGGAAGGCGAGATCCGCGGACTGGTCAAGGATTTTTATCAGAGCAAGTTTGCCCGCGGGTCGAGCGGAAAACCGGCAGTGACGCGATACAAGGTCGTTGAGTCGCGCAAGACGTTCACCGTGGTGGATGTGATGCCTTTGACCGGGCGGACGAACCAGATCCGCATCCACTTCGTCCAGCTGAAGCATCCGCTGGTGGGAGAGGACAAGTACGCGTTTCGTAAAGATTTTCCTCTGCGATTTAAACGTACGGCCTTGCATGCGCGGGAGCTGGAGTGGTATCATCCCTTAAAGAAAAAGAACGTTAAGGTCATAGCCGAAATGCCGGATGATATGGCTAGATTTTTAACGACACATTAGATACTAAGATCAACGGTTTAACGCACCAACAGAAACGGAGTTAATATGACAGACCAAACGATACGCGAATTGACCGCCCAATGTCACGCCATTGCCAAGGAAAAAGGTTTCTGGGATGAAAAGCGGAATGTCGGCGAGGCGTTGATGCTGGTGGTGACAGAGTTGGCCGAGGCCATGGAAGGTTATCGCCATAAGGATGATGCTAATTTCCGTGAAGAGATCGCAGATGCCTTCATCCGTCTGTTCGATCTGTGCGGCGGATTGGGCATCGATATCCAGGCGGAGATCAGCAAGAAGTCCGAAAAAAATAAGACGCGCCCCTACAAACACGGTAAAATTTGTTAATGACGATGCCGAGGATCCTTAAACTCAATAAGTTTTTTATTTTGGCCGTCATCCTGGGTTTTGCGGGATGCGCGACGGTCGATACGGGTCATTATATTCAGGCCCAGAACCCCTACAAGCGCACCTATTACGGAAGTTTTAACGGGATCCTGGATGCCGTGCGTCTGACGCTTCAGGAAGAGGGCTGGCGGATCGCCAAAGAAGTCGACCCCAATTTGTATGAACGCAATCCTCTGCATAAACCGGGAGAACAGGATCACGTCCTGATATTTACCCAGATCCGCCGGGCCCAGCGCTTCGTATATGCGAAGTCCACGCACTTAAATGTGTATGTCAGCCGTATCGACGGCGGGGTGGAGGTTGATTTGCGTTATGGCTCTGTTACGGATTTTCGTTTGTGGAAGAAGCGGTCGTATCGGAATGAACGTCTGGTCAAAAAGATCTTGGACCGGATCGAGCAAAATCATTTGCTCAATAAATAGTTGCCCGCCTGATGGATCAATTCAAGCTTCATAGTCCTTTTGCGACCGTTGATGAACAGAACAGATCGGTGGATGCCCTTGTCAAAGGCGTCAACGCCCAAGTTCCGGCGCAGGTGCTTTTGGGTGTCACCGGAAGCGGAAAGACATTCACTCTTGCCAATGTCATCGCCAAGATCAACCGCCCGACTTTGGTCATTTCCCACAACAAGACGCTGGCGGCCCAGCTTTACAGCGAATTCAAAAGTTTCTTCCCCAACAATGCGGTCGAATATTTTGTGAGTTATTACGATTATTATCAGCCGGAAGCCTACATTCCCCAGACCGATGTTTATATTGAAAAGGATTCTTCGGTCAATGACCGGCTGGACCGTTTGCGCCTGGCATCCACGACCTCGCTTATGTCCCGACGGGATACGATCATAGTTGCGAGCGTTTCGTGCATCTACAATCTCGGTTCACCGGATGATTATAAGGAATATCTGGTATATTTGAAAAAGGGAGAGACCAAGGACCGCGACAGTGTGTTGGCGAGCCTGATCGGCATTCAATACGAACGTAACGATTATGAATTCACGCGCGGCAAAATGCGCGTGCGCGGGGATATCCTTGAGGTCTTTCCGGCTTACCGCCAGGATGCGCTTCGCATCGAGTTTTTCGGCGATGAGATCGAACGCATCTCTCAGATCAACGCTGTTTCCGGCGAACGCATGGCCGAACTCGAGCAGGTGGCCATTTATCCGGCCAAACATTTCATTGTGTCTCCGCCTAGGCTGGAAAAGGCTCTGGAAGAGATCGCCGCGGAAATGAAAGAGCGTGTCGCTCAGCTCACGGCCCAGGGAAAACTTGTCGAAGCCCAGCGTCTGCAATCGCGCACCAAATACGATATGGAAATGATCAAGGAAATGGGTTATTGCAAGGGCATTGAGAATTATTCACGTGTTCTTTCCGGCCGTCCGCCGGGCGCGCGGCCGTTTTGCCTGGTCGATTATTTTCCGAAGGATTTTGTGACTATCATTGATGAATCGCATGTCACGGTGCCGCAGTTAAACGGCATGTATGAGGGGGACCGTTCGCGCAAACAGATGCTGGTCGAACATGGTTTCCGTTTACCGTCGTGCTTGGATAATCGCCCGCTTAAGTTCCATGAGTTTAAAGAGCTCATCGGCCAGAGGATCTATGTGTCGGCGACCCCGGCTCCGTATGAGATCAAAGAATCCTGCGACCATGTGATCGAGCAGATCATCCGTCCGACGGGGATCGTGGACCCGCCCATTGAGGTGCGCCCGACCGCCGGTCAGGTGGATGACCTTTTGAAGGAAGTGCGCGATCGTGCGGCAAAAAGCGAGCGTGTGTTGGTCACCACTCTGACTAAACGCATGTCCGAAGATCTGACCGAATACTTGCAGGAAGCGGGCATCAAAGTCAAGTATCTTCATTCCGATATCGAGACCATTGACCGGTCCAAGATATTGCATGACCTGCGGACCAAAAAGTTTGATTGTTTGGTCGGCGTTAATCTTTTGCGCGAAGGGTTGGACCTTCCGGAGGTTTCACTCGTCGCCATTTTTGACGCGGACAAGCAGGGTTTTTTGCGTTCTCAAACATCTCTTATTCAGACGGCGGGCCGCGCCGCGCGAAACGTCAACGGCATTGTGATCATGTATGCTGATACGGTGAGTCCGGCTATGAAATTTACTATAGCCGAATGCGAACGCCGCAGAAAGATCCAGATCGCATTCAACAAAAAGTATGGTATTACACCCGCCACGATCAAAAGAGCGATCCAGGATGATATTGCGCAATTGGCCGAAGCCGAAGAGATCGCCATGAGCGTGACCGGACAGGATGATGAGCAATACGCGTTTTCCGGCATGATCGCTGAGCTGGAGCGCCAGATGGAGGCGGCCGCGCGCAATCTGGAATTTGAGAAAGCGGCCAAGATCCGTGATAAGATCGCAGAGCTTAAAGTTCCGGCCGGATTGGAAGCTCCGGTTCTTTCCGTCAAGACCAAGAAAACCAAACGGATCAAATTCTGAAAGGACAACCATGCATCTTGCCGTTGATATAGGGAACACCACCATCGCTTTTGCCGTTGTCGAGGAAGGGAAAGTTCTTGCGGTCAAACGCATCGACACGGTCGCCAAAACGGGATCGCTGCGATGGCAGCTCAAGGGCGTGTTGCGTGAGCTCAAACGCCGTTATGCCAGGATCGGACAGGCGGTTGTCTGCAGCGTTGTTCCTAAGTTTGTTTCGATGGTCAAGCGGTCGATCAAAACAGAATTGGTTGTGAAGGTTTATATCGTCGGTGAGGACATCAAGGTCCCCATGTCTAACCGCTATAAAAATCCCCGTCAGGTGGGGCAGGACCGTTTGGTCGGCGCGTACGCGGCCATGGCGCTTTACGGAAAACCGGCCATCATCATTGATCTGGGAACGGCCATCACGTTTGATGCTGTTTCCGCGAGCGGCGAATATCTGGGAGGGGCCATAGTTCCGGGCATCCGGCTGTCTGCGGAATCGTTATTTTTGAAAACTGCGCTTTTGCCTGAGATAGATATCAAGGCTCCCAAGTCGGTCATCGGACGCACGACCCAGGAAAGTATTCTAAGCGGACTGTTCTACGGCTACGGTTCTTTGTGCCGTGGATTTATTGAGCTCATGGAGCGTCAAGTCAAGGGGAGTCCCAAGATCGTCATGA
>CAZLRE010000029.1:9350-11887 GCA_964561885.1 uncultured Planctomycetales bacterium
GCAGTTGATGAAACGGTTCATTAAAGGACTTCCTTCCCAAAGGGGGGCTCAGGAATTCATCGATCTTAGCGACCGCGGTTTTAAGTTCTCGGCTAAAAAGCCATCTCTGCGCAGCGACCGGGTCATCGATGAACAGCTGGTCTTTAAGGGACTGTCCCTTTTACTGACCGCCTCAGGCTAGAAAATAATTTTATCCTTGTCCAAAGATCTTCTCGTCGATAAAACAGACCATCCCAAATCTCCTTCATAAAAAAATCTTGACAGCCAAACAAAAATCAGTATATTAGCACTCTAGATTTGGTAGTGCTAAAGATGCACATCACCCAAAAATTTCAATTAACCACAGGTCCAACAACATAATATTTTCAAGGAGGTGTCGTAATGGATATTAAACCATTAGGAGACAGGATCGTAGTTCAGCCTTTGGAGGCTGAAGAAGTAACAAAAGGTGGGATCATCCTCACTGAAACAGCTAAGGAAAAGCCGCATGAAGGCAAGATCATCGCTGTAGGCCGCGGGAAAGTATCGGATAACGGCCAGGTTCAGCCGTTAGAGCTCAAAGTGGGCGACCGTGTTCTTTACGGAAAATACAGCGGCAATGAGATCAAGACCAAAGACGGCAAGGACTATCTGATCATGCGTGAAGAAGATGTCCTGGCTATCGTAAAATAATCATTTATCCATTATTTTTCTAAGGAGGAAGTTTTATGGCCAAACAATTACTTTTTGATGATGAAGCAAGACGTAAGATTTTAAGCGGCGTTCAGCAGTTGTCCCGCGCTGTTAAGGTCACACTCGGTCCCAAAGGCCGCAATGTTGTCCTGGACAAGAAATTCGGTTCTCCCACGGTCACCAAAGACGGCGTCTCTGTTGCCAAAGAGATCGAACTTGAAGATCCTTTTGAGAACATGGGAGCCCAGATGGTCAAGGAAGTAGCTGAAAAAACTTCCGACATCGCCGGTGACGGTACAACCACCGCGACTGTGTTGGCGGAAGCCATCTATAAGGAAGGTTTAAAAAACGTCACCGCCGGCGCCAATCCTATGGCCCTCAAGCGCGGTATTGACCTGGCTGTTGAAGCGGCCGTCAATAAGCTCGCCAAACTTTCCAAGAAAGTCGACCTTAAGAATTCCAAAGAAGTCGAACAGGTGGCCACCATTGCCGCCAACTCGGACAGTGTCATCGGCAAAAAGATCGCCGAGGCATTCGAAGCGGTAGGCAAAGACGGAGTTATCACCGTCGAGGAATCCAAGACGATCAACACGGAACTCAAGATCGTTGAGGGTATGCAGTTCGATCAGGGATATCTTTCTCCGTATTTCTCGACCGATATGGAAAAGATGGTCTGTACTTATGAAGATGTTCTGATCCTTCTTTATGAAAAGAAGATCTCGAACATCAAGGAAATGCTGCCGTTGCTGGAAAAAGTCGCCAAGTCAGGCAAACCGCTTTTGATCCTTTGCGAAGATGTTGAAGGCGAGGCGCTGGCAACTTTAGTCGTCAACAGCATGAGAAAAACTCTGCAGTGCGTGGCTGTTAAAGCCCCTGGTTATGGTGATCGCCGTAAGGCCATGTTGGAAGACATTGCCGTTTTGACCGGTTGCCAGGCTATCACTGAGGAATTGGGCCGTAAACTTGAAAATCTGGAATTAACTGATCTTGGCCGCGCCAAAAAGATCACGGTGGACAAAGATAATACCACCATCGTTGAAGGCGCTGGTAAGACGGATAAGATCAAGGGCCGTATCGCCCAGATCAAGAATCAGATCGATACAACGGATTCGTCGTACGACAAAGAAAAACTGCAAGAGCGTTTGGCCAAGCTCTCCGGCGGTGTTGCCATCATCAAAGTTGGCGCTGCCACAGAGTCTGAGATGAAGGAAAAGAAGGCCCGTGTGGAAGACGCGCTTCATGCGACACGCGCGGCGGTTGAAGAAGGTATCGTTCCCGGCGGCGGTGTTGCGCTGTTAAGGACGATCGATGATATCTCCGCTCTTAAGCTTAAGGGCGATGAAAAGACCGGGGCTGACATTGTGCTTCGATCCATCGAAGCTCCTGTCCGTCAGTTGGCTTTCAACGCCGGACTCGAAGGTTCGGTCATCGTCGAGCGTTTGAAGACCGAGAAGGAAACGATCGGTTATGACATCAATCAGGATGATTATGTCGATATGCTTAAATCCGGTGTCATCGATCCTGCCAAGGTCACCCGCACGGCCCTGCAGAATGCTTCAAGCATTGCTGGCCTCTTGTTGACGACGGAGGCGCTGGTCACCGACATTCCGGAAAAGGAAAAATCAGCTCCTGCCATGCCCGGCGGCGGAATGCCCGGTGGTATGGGTGGGATGTATTAATCAGATGTGTATGTGTAGGGGCAGGTTTTAAGCCTGCCCCTACATTCTTATTCGGACGGGAAGCGATTCCCGTCCTTTTTTTAACCGTTGACATTTCTTGAAAAATCCTTATAGTATTAGCCTAAATACCCGCATGAGTTCCCAATCCCTTTCAGGAACGCGTATTTTACATAACTTTATTAATAC
>CAZLRE010000030.1:0-11820 GCA_964561885.1 uncultured Planctomycetales bacterium
AAGGCCAGCCGGAAGTCAATTTTGAGGAGTTAAACGTCCAGATCGAGACGTTACGTAAACGATGCGAAGGTTATGGCGCTGTCAACCTGGTCGCCATTGAAGAGTACGAAGAGCTCAAGACCCGCTTTGAATTTTTGACCAAGCAGCAGAGCGATCTGTTAACGGCCCGCGAATCTCTGATGCAGACGATCACCAAGATCAACCGCGAGACCAAAGACATGTTCATGGAAACCTTCACAAAGGTCAGCGAAGAGTTCCGCGTGCATTTCCGTATGCTCTTCGGCGGAGGAGATGGGCAGCTTATCTTGCTCGACATGGACAATGTCCTTGAATCAGGCATTGACATCGTTGCCCGCCCGCCGGGTAAAAAATTGCAGAACATCAGCCTTATGTCTGGCGGAGAGAAAACTTTGACCGCGATCGCGCTTATCTTTGCGGTCTTTAAGGTCAATCCTAGCCCGTTTTGCGTGCTCGATGAGATCGACGCTGCGTTGGATGAGTCCAATGTCGGGCGATTTGCCTACATGCTCAAGGAGTTCTCCAAGATCGCCCAATTCATCGTCATTACCCACAACAAAAAGACCATCGCCCATGCGGATGTGATGTACGGCGTCACGATGCAGGAAACGGGCGTCTCCAAGTTGGTCTCGGCCAAGTTCAACCAAGACAAGGCCGCTTCGCAACCTTCAGAACCGTTGGTCGCAACCGCAGGCTAGATCAAAGCGAATTACTGAAGATTTTGTAAATATTAATTTTCGGTTAATTTCCTATAGCCTTAAGCCATTGATAGATAACCGTTTATGGTTTTATTGATTTTCTTCGGTCCAAGAAAGCGGTTTCTTGACACCCCCATAGGCCCATGTTATACTTCTGCAATCTAAATTGAGTATTTTCAATATGTTGATGGATTTCATCACAGGTATCAATTGGATCGATATCCTCCTGGTTTGCGTTTGCGCCCGGGCGGTTTTTATTGGTTTTAAAACAGGTTTTATCACCGAATTCTTTAAAACAACAGGCCTGTTGTTCTCTATATTTGTTACGCTGAATTATTACACCACGTTGACCGTGCTTTTTGCGGCTCAGGTCACGCTCTTTGAATTGCCGATGGTTGCGATCCTTATGTTCCTGGCGTTATGGGGCGTGACGACCTATGTCTTTAAACTCGTCCGCGAAGGTCTGATGATGGTCTTTTCAGTCCAGGCGCACCCAGCGGTGGATCGGGTAGGCGGTCTTTTTTTGTCATGCCTGCGGGGTGTTGTGGTCTGCGGCATGGTTTTTTATGCGCTTTTACTAAGCTATAGTCCCGACATTCTGCGCATGGCCCAGAGTTCATGGTCCCGGCAGGTCGTTTCCTATTTGCCGACGGGAATTTATGCCGGGATATTTAATGGTTTTGTGGTGAAGTTTTTTCCCGGCGAAAAGATAAGCAATGAAGCTCTTTTGGTGCCGGAGCTTTTGGAAAATAAAAAAGCGAAGTAGTTGTTTATTTTTGGAGTGCTCTGCGTGGGTCTGATCGCCAATGAAATAGTCGCGCAGGTCTTGGAACGGTGTGATATCGTTGAGGTCATATCCGGCTATATCCCTTTAAAACGCGCCGGACGGAATTTTAAAGCTCTTTGTCCTTTTCATCACGAAAAATCATCCTCGTTCGTGGTGTCGCCTGACAAGCAGATCTACCATTGCTTCGGCTGCGGCGCCGGCGGCAATGCGATCGGTTTTGTGATGCAGCAGGAACGCCTGGAGTTTCCCGAGGCGGTCCGTTTCCTGGCTGAAAAAGTCGGGGTCATGATCCCCGAGTCGAGCCCTGCGGTCAATCAGGCCATGGCGCTTAAGCAGGAAGTGCTTAATTTAAACGATGCGGCTGTTGAGTATTTTCACAATAATTTGCTGACGAGAAATGACCCGGAGGTTAAGAGTGCCCGGGATTATTTAAAAGAGCGCGGTGTCCGTCTCGAGGATGTCAAACAGTTCAAACTTGGTTTTGCGTTGGATGAGTGGGATGGGCTTTACAGTTTTTTGCGCAGCAAAGGTGTTGATCTAAAGCTGATCGAACGGTCCGGCCTGATCGTTCCCAGAGAGAGTAAAGAAGGTTATTACGATCGTTTTCGCGACCGTATTATTTTCCCGATCTTTGACGTGAAATCGCGCTGCGTGGGTTTTGGCGCCCGCACCATGAAGGATGACAAGGGCGCTAAATACATCAATTCCCCGGACACGCCGGTCTATACCAAAGGCCAGCATTTGTTCGGGCTGCAATTGACGCGCCACGCGGTCGCCAAGAAAGACTTTGTTATAGTCGTCGAAGGCTACATGGACATGATCCTTCCGTACCAATACGGAGTGGATAATATCGTCGCCTCATTAGGCACGGCCCTGACGACGGAACAAATACGCCTGTTGCGCCGGTATAGCCATCATGTCGTCATGCTTTTTGACGCTGATCCTGCCGGCCAGGCGGCAATTGTGCGCAGTTTGGACCTCTTGATCGAAGAAGATATCCATGTCCGCGTGGCCACTTTGGCCTCCGGCGAGGATCCGGATACATTTATCCGCAAATTCGGCCTTCAGGAGTTCGACAAGCGCATACAGTCGGCCCAATCGCTCTTTGATTTTAAATTGCAGTGGCTGTGCACAAAGTTCGATCCCAAGAACATCGAACAGCGCTCAGAGATCTGCAAGCAGATGCTGGCCACCATCTACAAAATGAAGGACGAGATCGTTCGTTTCGGTTATTTGAAACAATTGGGGGACCGTCTCGGGTTGCCGGAGCAGATACTTCTAAAGGAAGGCAAGAAATTCGAGGTTTCTGTCAAGACGCAGGAAACCCCCGCGCCAAAACCGAAAGAAGCGCTGCCTGTTGCAAAACCGCTCGGCGCGGTCGAGAGACAGTTCTTAAGTCTGCTCATCAATGACGCAGGCTTGATCGCTCCGGCCAAGACTAGCGTTGTTCCTTCGGAGTTCGAAGACAGCCGTGCCCGGATCATTCTTGAGAAGTTGTTTGAGTTTCAGGGGGATAAGGAAACTTTCTCGGTCTCAAGTTTTTTAAATGATTTTGATGACCCGGATGTTCAAAAAGTCATTTTAAATATTTCAGCACAAGAGGATCTTCCTCTTAAGGATTCGCAAAAGGTGCTAGAAGATTGCATTGCGCGGATCAAGAAAGATCGACTCAAAGAAAAAAGACGCAGTATTTCTGAGCTTATCCGTCAGGCGGAGGCATCCGGTGATGTTCACCGCCTGGAGGATTTAAGGCAGGAATTTAACAAGCTTATCAAAGTGCATTCATAATATCTCTTTAATCCTTAATGTGAAGGAACCTATGAAAGAGCCAGAAAAGAAAGATTTTCAGCAGGATGTCGACAAGTTGATCACGCTGGGCAAGAAGAAAGGTTTCTTGACCTATGATGAGGTCAACCAGTCTCTCTCTGAAACTGTGGATTCTTCTGAGGAGATCGACCAGGTCTTTGATATTTTGGACGGCAAGGACATCAAGGTCATCGAATCCGAAGATGATTTTGAAGAGAAGACCGAAGAAGAGTCCGATACGGAAACCCGCGAACAGCAGGTGCGCCGTCTGCGCGAGGAAAACAAGGAAGACGACATCTATTCGGATAAGTTCATTCCGCTGGATGACCCCGTCAAGATGTACCTTAAACAAATGGGTTCCATTCCTCTGTTGACGCGTGAAGAAGAGATCAATCTCGCCAAGCGCATCGAAGAGGCTGAGAACCGTTTTGCTGAAAGTCTTTATCGCACGGCCTTCGCCCGCAAAGAAGCGATCGCCATCATCAACGGTGTTCTTAAGGAAGAGATCAACGTCGAAGATGTCATCAAAGACGAACTTGAGCGCCGTCCTAAGCTGATCAAGGACCTTAACAAGATCCTGATCAAGGTCCGTCATGCCCGTGTCGGTTCGGAAAGCGGCGCCAAGATGCTGGCCGGTTTTAAGCTCACCTCCTCGGTCAATGAAGAGGCTGTCAACAAGATCAATGAGCTGATCCGTAATATCGAGCGCATTGAACGCATGTTAAGCGCAAAGCGCAAGCCTGCGAATATCGCCGAGCTTAAGAAACAAAAGGCCCAAATGGCCAAAGAGCTGGAAGAGCCCATCGACAGGGTCAAGACTCAGGTCAAAGACATCAAGATCCGTCAGGCCAAATTCAATAAGGCCAAGAAGCTGTTGGTCGAGGCGAACCTTCGCCTGGTTGTCAGTATTGCCAAGAAATACATCAACCGCGGACTTTCGTTCCTGGACTTGATCCAGGAAGGGAACATGGGTTTGATCCGCGCGGTCGAGAAATTCGAATACAAACGCGGTTATAAATTTTCGACATATGCGACATGGTGGATCCGTCAGGCCATCACGCGTTCGATCGCAGATCAGGCTAGAACGATCCGCATTCCTGTGCATATGACGGAGACCATCAATAAGATCATCCGTGTTTCGCGCCTGTTCGTTCAGGAATACGGCCGTGAACCTTCTGCCCAGGAAATTGCCAAACAGATGCGCATCCCTGTTTCCAAGGTCAAAGAGATCTTAAAGATCTCGCAGGTCCCGATCTCTTTGCAGACGCCTATCGGTGACGAAGGGGACACGCATTTTGGCGATTTCATTGAAGATAAAAAAGCTGTTTCTCCGGCGAATGCCACGCTTCATTCCATGCTCAAAGAAGAGATCACATCCGTGCTCTCTACGCTCGATGAACGCGAGAGAAAGATCCTCGAGTTGCGATTTGGCATCCATGACGGGACCAGCAGAACTTTGGAAGAGGTCGGCGCGGAATTCAACGTCACCCGCGAACGCGTCCGGCAGATCGAATCCAAAGCATTGCGCAAGCTAAGACACCCGACACGGTCTCGTCGGATCAAGATGTTCCTGGATATGGCGGGCAAAGATGCGGATTACGCAAGTTAATAGCATCAACCGTTTCCAAGTTGTCTAATCAAAGCCTGCCGACCGTTTGTTCGATCGGCAGGCTTTTTTTAATGAAATGATCCTATGAAAAGGCCGACTATAAATTGCGGTTTTCTAATTGCGCTATTTCTGGGGGCGTTCTTGTCTTTCCGGACTGCGGACGCTCAAGAAGCAACGGTTCTCAGCCGCTATAATGAGGCGATCGATAATATCGTTAAGGAAATCCTTCAGGTCAAGGCAGGATATCCGGAGCTGGAAAGTTTCTCCGGTAGTTCTGTTAAAGTCGGGCAGGACGGTCACAAAAGCATATCGTACGTTCGTGATTCTTCCGGTAACCCCGCGGGCGGCCAGGACCATTACGCCTATCGATTTTCGATCACTTTAAAACCCCTGGACAATTCAGAAGCTGAGGCTGGTAGTTCTGTTTGGGAGGTCAAATTCCCGCTTCTTGGAGTTAAGGTCGTGATCGATTCCCAACGTAAGGGGGAATGGACATCGTTCGATCTTCGTAAGATCGTTGAGAATAATTTGGATGCTCTAAAACTTTTGGAACAGGACTCGCTCCCTTTTCGTCTTGAAGTCAGCACCGACAGACAGCTTTATTCAGTGTCAGAAGAGATCATGCTGACAATTTCTTTGAAAAACACGGGTTTAAAACCTTACAAAATCGCCGATTTGGATGAAAACGCCCTGTATTGCAGCATCGGAGACAATGAGTGGGGCAATGCCGTGCCCCAGGTTGAATTAAACCGAGTGTTAAGCGGCCGCGGAACGGTCCAGCGAATGCTGCGGATCACCGCGCCGGACACGCCTCAGGAGCTGTCCATTGCCTGCACTTATGCGTTGGGATACAAGGGGGTCCAGCCGTATAACCGCATTAGAGTTTCGATCCAGCCCAAAAGATAACTTTCTTTCATCTCATTGATTCTGAACTACTTTCATTTCTTTTGCTGTCCTTGGGAACTGCCTTTCAGGGGTTAAATTCAGTTGAAAATAAAAAGCCTCTATGATATGCTCTTTACATTCTATTTGCCCAATTTGTGATTTTTTTGACGGTTGAATACTTGACGACGGGTGGACGGATTTCTAAGCATACAGCCGTCCTTTTTATTACGGCACGCCAAATGATCCGGGCCTATAGCTCAGTCGGTTAGAGCAGGAGACTCATAATCTCTTGGTCCCAGGTTCGAGTCCTGGTGGGCCCAGTTTCGATAACGTATAGGAAGGACGTTAGACGAAGGACGAAAGACGTTTGAAGTTATTTTATTGGGTCGTCCCATATCCTTCGTCCTTCATCCATCGTATTTCGGACTCATAGCTCAGCTGGTTAGAGCGTCGCCCTCACATGGCGAAGGTAGCAGGTTCGATCCCTGCTGAGTCCATTTGAAGTGAATCTCATTTGGTTTTGACGGGGAATCCCAGGTGTAGGCATTGATTTTTAATCCAGATAAAGAAGGACGACGATGGTGACAAGCGTATCGATCAAGGAACAGATCAAAAAACTGGTTGAATTGCAAAAATCGGACGTCGATATTTATGCGATCAAACGTGAACTCGAAGAAAAACCGGCAAAGATAGAAGGCCTTAAACAAAGCTTTGAAGGAAAGAAAGCGACCCTTAAACAGCTCGAGGATAAACTTAAAACCCTTCAAGTCGATCAGAAAAATTTTGAACTGGACCTTAAACAAAAAGAGGATCTCATCGCGAAAGCTGACCAATCGCTGGGATTGCTTAAAACCAACAAAGAATATCAGGCCAAACTGTACGAGATCGAGAATTTCAAGGCGGATAAGTCCATCATCGAGGAAAGATTATTGCTGATGTTCGATGAGGTCGAGGATGTCCGCAAGAAGATCGAGCAGGAAAAAGCGCTCGTTGCCCAGGAAGAAAAGAAATATTTGCAGGAGAAAAAGACGGTTGATGATGAGATGGAGGTCATGAAAGACCGCATCAGCGTTCTGGAATCCCAGCGCAACCGATTGACCCCGGGCGTTCATCCGGATTATCTTAAACGTTACGAAAAAATACTCCAAAATAAAGATGGGCTTGCGATCGTTCCCATCAAGAATCATGCCTGCGGCGGATGTTTTATGAACGTCACCGAGCAATTAGTCAACGAGATGAAAATGCACGAACGGATCGTTTCCTGCGACATGTGCGCGCGTCTTCTTTATCTCGAGGATGATCTTTGATGGATGCTTTGGATGTTTTTACCGACGGCGCCTGTTCCGGCAACCCGGGTGAGGCCGCGATCGCGGTGGTCTTTAAGGAGAACGGAAAGATCGTTAAGGAGATCGCCGAAGCGATCGGACCGGCCACCAACAACATAGCGGAGTATGCGGCGTTGGTGCGGGCCCTTAAAGAAGCCAAGCTGTTAAAGTTAACAACCATCCGCGTTCATACCGACAGTCAGTGGATGTTCAATCAGATCCGCGGAACATATCAAGTCAAATCCGATGGGATCAAACCTTTGTATGATGAAGTCGTTAGTCTTGCCAAAGGATTTAAGCGGGTCGAATTCAAATGGGTTCCCCGAGAAGAGAATAAAGACGCCGATCGTCTGGCGCAGGGTGTTTTGAAAAGAAAAGCAAGCCAGGGTGACCGCCCCGATGTCTTTGTCATTGGGGAGGAAAGTCCGAGCTCCGAAGGATGATGCATCCCGATAATGCGGGACCGGCGCTGCAAAGCGCTGAGGATTAGAGCTACAGTGACGATGCCCCGCAAGGGGAGTGAAACGAGCAATCTCTGCATGGAGCAATGCCAAATAGGGAGAGATTCCGGCGGTAACGCCGGTGCGAGGCGATCCGCTTCGATCGCATCTCCGGGTAGGCTGCAAGAGTTCCCGAACCCAAAATTTGATAATTTTGGGTGAGGTCCCAAAGCCGCATCAGCGGCGGAGGGACTAGAGCAATCCGGGAAGTTAGTCGAATGGTCACACTGTTTCGCAACAGGTTCAGGGGCAATTTCCTTCAAAAGCTTTTGTCCTTTGACTTGTGCGCTTCAGCAACAAAACTCGGCTTATTGGCTTGCTTTAAAATATGATGACACGAATTTTAACGAATGGCACGGATTGTGAGGCATTCGTGTTATCCGTTTTAATTCGTGCCATTCGTAATAATTGATAACGGAGGTTAAAATGTCAGGTCATTCAAAATGGGCAAAAATTAAACATAAAAAGGGCGCGGAAGACGCCAAAAGAGGCGCGATCTTTACTAAAGTCAGTAAAGAGATCACGGCAGCGGCGAAAGACGGCGGCGGAAATGTCGAAACAAATATCCGTTTAAGGGCTGCGGTCCAACGCGCGCGCAGTGTGAATATGCCGGCCAGCAACGTCGAGAACGCTATTAAAAAAGGAACCGGAGAGCTTCCAGGTGTCGTTTATGAGAATGTGGTTTTTGATGCTTATGGACCGGGTGGTGTGGCGATGCTCATTGAAGGGCTGACGGACAATAAGAACCGAACGACTGCCGAGATCAGAAATCTTCTAAATAAAAAAGGCGGCAGTATGGCCGGGGCTGGTTCCACCGCGTTTATGTTTACCAAAAAGGGTTATATCATCGTCGAGAAAGCTAAAGCCAATGAAGATGCTTTAATGGAAACTGTGCTGGAAGCAGGCGCTGAGGATTTTAAGACCGATGGAGATTCCTACGAAGTCATTTGCGACCCGACCGTTTTTGAACAGGTCAAATCTGCGGTCATTGCAAAAAATATCGAGACCCAGTCCGCGGAAGTCACCATGATCCCGACCTCGACCGTTAAAGTGACGGGCAATGACGCGAAGAATGTGCTCGATCTTATGGAAGCGCTTGAAGATCATGAGGACGTTCAGGCCGTTCACGCGAATTTTGACATTTCCGAAGAAGACATGGCCAAGGCCTCGGAAGGATAATGCGGATATTGGGCGTTGATCCCGGTTTGATCAGGACTGGTTACGGATTGGTGGACGTTTCCGCTCAATCTTCGATCAGGCTGCTTGAGGCCGGGACCATTGAGCCCGACACCAAGGATCTTTTTGAGAACAGGCTGCGCAAGATCCATGCCCATCTTTCTCAGATCATTGACGCACAAAAACCGGATGTGATGGTTTTGGAAAAGTTATATGCCCATCACAAGCATCCGACGACCGCTTCGGTCCTGGGCCATGTGCGCGGCGTCATATGCCTGTTGTGCGCCGAGAAAAGGATAGAGCTCATTGAACATAGCGTTAAACGCATCAGAAAATCGTTGGTCGGCAACGGGAATGCGACCAAGGAACAAACCAGATCGCTCATCGCAAATTTGCTGAAGATCAATGCCTCGCGGTTAGGTCTGGATGCCAGCGACGCATTGGCCCTCGCGCTTGGACATGCGCATATGATCCGCATAAAGGTATTATGATCGCCCGTCTGCACGGCATATTGGTTGAAAAACGCGAGCATTCGCTCATCATGAATCTGGGCGGCGTTCATTATGAGGTTTTAGTTCCGCTTTCCATATTGGAGCGTGTGCAGGGGGCGGTCGGTCCCGACGGCGGCATTTCGCTGGTGACGTATCATTATTATCAGCTGACCCCGTCCTCGGCCAATCCGGTCTTGATCGGTTTTTTGAACGAAGTTGAGCGGGATTTCTTTCTGGATTTTATTTCCGTATCCGGGATCGGACCGCGGGCCGCGGTCAAGGCGCTCAATAAACCGATCTCCGAGATCGCGCAGGCCATTCACGCCGGAGATATCGCGTATTTGAAAACACTTCCCGGCATAGGATTGCAGCGCGCCAAGGAAGTAGTCGCGAAGCTGCAGAATAAGACCGGACGTTTCGCACTCATTCAGGACCGCAGTGTTCCGTCAGTTAAAAAGTCAGCGCCGCAAGGATTTGAGCAAGAAGCTTTGGAGGTTCTATTGCAGTTGCAGTACAAACGCCATGAGGCCGAGGCCATGATCGAAAAGGCCGTGGGCCGCGCTGCTTCGATCGCAACCGTTGAGGAATTGTTAAACGAGATCTACAAACAAAGGATCAGATCATAATGGACCAGACCCAGCTTGATTACACCAAAGGCATTGTTGAGTCGATTCTATTTGTGAGCGACAAACCGGTCACAGTCGAACAGCTTCGGCAGGTGATGGAAGAGGTTTCAGCGGATGAGATCCAAAGCATCATTCAGTCCTTGAAAGAAGAATATGCCCAGAAGGTGGGGGGCATGGTCATTACCGAGATCGCCGGCGGATTTCAGATGCTGACGAACCCGAGCCACGCTTCGCACATCCGCAATTTCTATAAAACACGCACGAAAGAAAAATTATCACGTCCTTCTTTGGAAACGCTGGCGATCATCGCTTACAAACAGCCGGTCAGCCGCGCTGATATTGAACTTGTGCGCGGGGTCAATTCCGACGGTGTTATGGCGCACCTTTTGGCCAAGGCATTGGTCAAGATCGTCGGCCGCAAAGAAGTCCCTGGCCGACCGTTCTTGTACGGCACGACCAAGGAGTTCCTGGAATATTTCGGGTTGCGTTCACTTGAAGACCTTCCCAAGATCGAAGAATTTCCGTTATTGTCGACGGCTGTTGAAGCGGCGCAGGTTGATCAAACCGATGCGCAGGTCCACGAAATGACAGAAGAGGAAAAGAAACAGGAACAGAGCGTTAAAGAAAGTTTGGATGCCTTTGAGAAAGCCGCTCAAGAGCAGGCAGAAGTAAGAACTTCGGCCGAAGATGTGACTGCCCACTGACGTCTGTGAGAGAAATGAAACATTCAAGGTAGTCAGTGTTTCGACCTCCGTTTTCCGGACAGGATTGTCCTGTCAGAGGTGCGCAGGTCAATAAAGGACAACTATGGATATTCAGGGTCTTCGCAAAAGAATCGACGGGTTGGATGCCAAGATCGTCGGGTTGTTGAATGAACGCGCTCAGATCAGCCTTTCCATCGGGAAAGAAAAGATCAAGCACAACAAAAGCATTTATTCGCCCGACCGTGAACGGCAGGTCCTGGAACGCGTTAAGGCATTGAGCAAAGGGCCGGTTTCTCCGGTGGCTTTGCAGGCCATCTACCGCGAGATCATGTCGTGTTCACTCGCCCTTGAGAAACCGCTGAGCATCGCTGCCCTGGGACAGAAGGGTTCATACACTTATTCAGCCGCGTTCCACCGTTTCGGTTCGCAGGCCGCTTATGTTGGTTGTTCCACGATCAGCGAAGTGTTCAAGAAGGTCGAAGAAGGCGAATGCGATTACGGTGTTGTGCCGATCGAAAACTCGACGGAAGGTGCGGTCACATCGACATTTGACCTTTTGGCTGACTCGGAACTTAAGATCTGCCGTCAATTCCTAAGAGAGATCAAGCACAATCTGATCTCCAAGTCATCGAAGAACAAGATCACCAAGATCTATGCTAATCCTCAGGCCTTCGCCCAGTGCCGCATCTGGCTGTCGCAGAACATGCCGAATATCGGACATATCTTTGTTGATTCAACGACGGATGCTGCCGGTCATGCATCACGCGAGAAGGGCGCTGCCGCGATCGGTTCACGGGATGCCGCTGATGAATACGGCCTTAAGGTGATCGTTCCGAACATTTATGACATTGCTCACAATACCACCCGTTTCTTCGTGATCGGCCAGAACGATGCCGCCCCCACGGGCAAGGACCGTACTTCGATCCTTTTTTCCATCAAAGACAGGGTCGGCGCGCTCTATCAAATGCTGGCGCCGTTCTATCATGAGAAGATCAACCTGACCAAGATCGAATCGCGGCCTTCCAAGAAAAGGGCGTGGGATTATTATTTCTTTGTTGATTTTGAAGGTCACCGCCTAGATCCGAAGGTCAAAAGGGCGCTGGATAAACTTGAGAACATGTGCAAATACCTGAAGATATTGGGATCTTATCCTGTTTTAGAATGACGATTATACCAAAGCCAAACATTTTAAAGG
>CAZLRE010000031.1:0-11802 GCA_964561885.1 uncultured Planctomycetales bacterium
GAACTCGATGTAATTAAATCCGCCGTAAGCCGCCAGCGTCTGGTCCTGGCAGCCGACATTTTCCTTGATCATTTCCTGTTCGACATAGATCGCTTCTTTGGCCAAACGTTCCTTGGTGGGCATGACGCCTTTTAAAGCATAAAGACTGTTCAATAGACCGACGGTAAACGATGAGCTTGAGCCCAAACCGGTGCGCGCCGGAAGATCGCCGTCGTGATGGATCTCAACACCTTCCTGGATGTTCAAGAACCGCAGGACCTCGCGCACGGAGGGATGATCGATCTCATCAATATTATGGGTGTGCTCCATTTTGGAATAAATGATGCGCGATTTGTGTTCAAAAAACGGCGGCAGATAACGGCAGGTGATGTAGCAATACTTGTCGATGGTCGTGGCCAATACGGCACCCTTGTGTTCTTTGTACCAGCCCGGATAATCGGTGCCTCCGCCGAAAAAGGAAACACGAAACGGTGTGCGGGAAATGATCATATTAAATCCGTAGGGGCGGGGTTATCCTGCCCCTACATCCTCCAATATTTTGCGTTTTAATTTGATCTGCGTTGACTTGATCGTTTCATCAACAGCCACCTGACCGAATTTTTCTTTCAAAAGATCTAAGAACTTCGGATTGGTGTGATAGGTCATCCATGCTTTATCGCGGAAACCTAAAACCTCCTCGGCCGAGACATATTTGGTCGGCAAAGGCTGGGCCTCATACGAATGCTGGGAGAAGCCCGCGTAGGTTTGCGGCAGCTTCCATCCTGCCTGCCGGGCCTGGCCGTATAATGGACTCCCAGGATACGCCATGGCTGAGTAGAAATTCGCCTCTTCGGTATTCATCTCAAGCGCCAGATCGAGCGTGGTCTGCATACTGCTCACATCATCCTCGGGAAGACCAAAGATATAATTGGCGATGACATAAATATCATGGGCGCGGATCTTTTTGACAACGTCGCGGATGTCCACGTCCTCGAAGCGGCCCTTGGTCACATCCTTGCGTACGCGCGTGTTGCCGCTTTCAATGCCAAGCGCCAGCCAATTGACGCCCGCTTTTTTAAGCGTTTCCAAATAAGCTTCTTTGACAGTGTCGACACGGGAATAACACCAAATGTTGAATTTATATCCGCGTTCAATGATGAGCTGGCAGAGCTTCATAAAATGGTTTTGATTAAGAACAAACAGCTCATCCGCGATCTTGATGTTGGTGATGCCCTGATCGGCGAAGAAATCGAACTGCTTGATGATGTGCTCGGGTTCCCAGTAACGGAACACCGCGCTGCCGTCGGAATACTCGTTCTCCTGGCGGTTGATGATGTTGATCATGCAGAATGAGCACTTCATCGGACAACCAAGACTTGTATACAGCGCCGCGAACGGCTGGCGTTTGGAACCGTTGGGATAAGAATGCCACAGCGAAGTACGGTAATTTTTGATAGGCAGCTTGTCCCAGGCGATGGAGGGAAGTTCGCTGGCCAGATCCTGCTTGGCCACAATAGGCGACGGAGGATTGAGAACAACCCTTCCATCCTGGCGGAATCCGAGGCCAAGAACTTTCTCCAGCTGATCATTCAAATTTGTTCTGAGCAAATTGGAGATCGTATAAACACCTTCGTTCTGGCAGACAAAATCAATGCTGGAATGATTCCGAAGAACCTCTGCCGGCAAGGCCGCAACGTGTCCGCCGACAAAAAGAATTTTAAGATGCGGCGCCACTCTTTTGATCTCATCGGCAAGCGCGGCCGCGCCGGCCATATTCTGGGAACTGGCCGACGGCTGCTGACCATAGACCACCAGACAGGCCACGCGGGGATTATATTCTTTGACTTTGAGAGCAGATTCCTCTTCCGTCAGATGCAGAGCTTCGCAATCCAGGATCTCGGCGCCGAATCCGTGCTTCAGGCAGTGCGATGTCAGCATGCCAGCCCAGATCGGAGGCTCAATGGCCGAGAAATCCTTGGCCAGATCCTGATAGATCTTTTTGGACGCGTTGGGATGAATGAAGAGTATATCGAGTTGTTTTGTTGTCATATCTTATTTAGGGTACTCCTAGCTGATTAACAAATCTGCGTTGGACACCTAGCCAATTGACCGCGTATCTGGACACCAGGGACACCATTAATCTGGTGTCCGGGTGTCCCATTTTCATTCTTTAGTCTGCTCGGTGTCCCGTTACTATTTCTTGGTCAGCAAGGTGTCCTTTGCTAAATGTTCGCGTATTGGTTGCGTTTAATGATCTTATACGCCTTGATCAATTCCCCGAGCCCCTTTGGTAAACTCACGTCGGGTTTAAAACCGGTCTTTTCGATCTTCTCATTGGAAACAATATAGTCGCGCTTGTCCGGGTCTTCCCCGATCGTGGCCTCGACAAAATAAAAATCAGGGATCTGCTTTTTGATCTCCTGGCAAAGTTCCAGCTTGCTTAAATTGGCGTCGCTTAAGCCCACGTTATACGGCTCATTTTTCATCTTCTCAAAATTATTGATCGAGTGAATGAACGCCTTGGAAATATCCCTCACATGAATATAATTGCGTTTAAAATGCGCTTCGAAAAGCACGACAAAACGGTCATGGTACGCGCGGTAAGTAAAGTCATTGACCAGAAGATCCAAGCGCATGCGCGGGGATACACCGAACGCGGTCGCCAGACGCAGCGTGATGCCGTGGCCGGAGTTCAATATTGCCTCCTCAGCCTGGACTTTGAGCTTGCCGTACAACGAGATCGGCCGAAGCGGCGTTTTCTCATCGCAAAACTTGCCTTTTTCACCGATGCCGTAACCGCTATTGGTCGTCGGAAAAACGATCATCTGGTTTTTGCTCGTCATCTTAAGCATAACCTCGATCGCATCAAACAGGATCGACTGAGCGCCCACTGGGTCCTGGTTGCATAACGGCGCGCCGGTCAAGCATGCTAAGGGAAAGATCGCGTCCGCATTTTTGACCAACCCCTCCATCAGCGACTTGTTACGGACATCGCCCCTGACCACGGTTAAGTTCTCATCCAGACAACAATCCAGAAGAGACGTCTGGTTATACATAAAATTATCAATGGCCGTGACTTTATGTCCGGCCTTAAGAAGCGCTGGTGTTAAGATCGAACCGATATAACCTGCCGCGCCTGTGACTAAAATTTTCATAACCCATAAGCCTTTCTATCTGATAAGAAATAAACCATGCACTTGTTAAGATTGCTTCACCCTGCCTTCGGCAGGGTTCGCAAAGACGTTTATCAGTTTTTCTGTTCGTAAAATTATAAAGATATCAATAGCCGTCATTGCGAGCGACCATGTACCGTATGGTACATGGGAGCGAAGCAACCTTACTCATGATCTGCGTCCTTCGTTCTTTGCGACATACCACCCAACCGTCCGCTTTATACCGTCTTCTAACGATACCTTGGCCTTCCATCCCATGCGCGCGATGCGGCTGTTATCCATCAGCTTTCGCATGGCACCGTCGGGCTTGGACGCATCAAAGACGATCTTACCTTTATATCCGGATATCTTGGCGATCACCCGGGCAAGCTCCTTGATCGAGACATCATAACCAGCGCCCAGATTGATGGGTTCAGGCTGGTCATAACGGCTCATCAAAAAAAGCGAACCCGACACAAAATCATCGGCAAACAAGAATTCACGACGGGGTTTACCGGAACCCCACACGTCAACTTTAGTATTGCTGTTCTTAACAGCCCGGCTGAACTTGGCGATCAAAGCTCCGATGACGTGTGCAGTTTCCAAGTCAGTGTCGCAGCCGGGACCATACACCGTCGGAGGAACAGCCACGATAGCCTTAAACCCGTATTGCCGGTTGTACGTTTCACAAAGCTTGGCTCCGGCGATCTTGGCGACTGAATACGGCTCGCTCGTTGACTCAAGCGCTCCGGTCAAAAGACTCGCTTCTTTGATCGGCTGAGACGCCTTCCCGGGATACATGCAGGAGGCGCCATAATATAGAAGCTTTTTAACACCCGTCTTATATGCGCTGTGAATGACATTGTTCTGGCACAGCAGGTTCTCATAAATGAATTCAGCCGCATATTTCTGGTTCGCGGAAATACCGCCGGAGCGCAGCGATCCCAGAAAAACGTAATTGGGTTTTCTTGTCTCAAAGAACTTTTGGACCGCTTTCTGGTTGCAAAAATCAACTTTCAGAGCGCTGGATGAAAAAACATACGCGTATCCGTTAGACCGAAAATACTTCGTCAGAGAATTTTCAACAGCGTCGGCATGGCCGACAATAAGGATACGTGAATGTTTGTTCATGGTCACTTGGTCAGCCGTCATCGGTCAACAGTCAGCTGACAGTTGACCTGCTCACGGCTGACTTTACTTCTGCTGATAATAATTCCCGTGCTCGATCAATAACGTCGAACGGCCGTCTTCACGCTCAAGAGCATGTTTATAGGCCGGAAAAATGTCTTCGGGCTCATTGATCTCAACAACATCGATCCAGGAAAACATTTTGCGGAATGCGTCCGCGTAATTGCCCACATGCTGATGCCCCGGATGCACCGGTGAATCAGGCCCGACGGCCACACGGATCAAAACCTTGGGCAGCCATTGTTTGGAGCTGATGGCCGGGATCTTGTCGAGCATATTGGCCATGTCCCCTGTTGCCAGCAACAAGAAGTTCTGACGCGGATAGACCGAGATCGGGATATAACCATCCAAAGCCAGGCCTATCGTGAACTGCATTTGAAAACTTTCGTTAATGGGCATTTCCAGACAACGCTCTTTAGGGCAATCACGCAGGGTTTGGAACATGAATGTGCCCGGACCGGCCACGGTCTGCCCGACAAAGATGGTCTTGGGCTGTTGAGCCAGCCATTCCATGGTGCGTTTAAGCTCATCAAAATATTTCATAGCAGATCCTTAGCAAGGTGATGACACAGATTCAAATTTTTCGACAGTAAGGATTACACAGATTAAAGAAAGAAAGATAAAAAGATATCTTAGTTTTTCCAATTATCATTATCATCGGTGTAATCTTTACTGGCTTTTATTGGTTCAATCTGTGTAATCCTTTTAAAACTTTATTAATTTTCCCAACCCCGAATGCGGATAACCGTTCGTATATTTGAAATAAATAATTTTACTTTCGTATTTGGTCCCTTTGAACCACGGTTCGGGGTTGCCCCAGGTCGCGCGGGTATCGGTCATGACGCTCACGCCGTTGTCGCAGACAATGAACGTCGCCGGAAGATCAAAGTTATAAATATACTTGATGGCCTCATGGAATATTCCTGTCTCGGCGGACATGTCGCCGCAGAACAGGAATACCCGTCCTTTTTTATTCTGGTTCTTGAGCGACCAGGCCACACCGGCCGCGGTCCCCATCAGGCTTCCGACGATGCCGGAACACAGGACTTTATATTTTGGAAAACACAGGGATATGCTTTTGCCATCAACGATAGCCTGTTTTAATTCATCCCGGGGAACACCTTTGAGCAAAGCCAGCTCATGGGAGTCCCAAAAACCGAAGACATAATCATCAGGGCCGATATTTTGCTCGCGGAAGATCTTAATAAGTTCGTCTTCCCGACCGGCCCTTAAATGCACCGGCGCGCGGATGACACCGGTCGCAAAAATATCCGCGATCTCTTTCTCAAAATTCTCAATATCCTGCTTGGTTATCATGCTGTTCCTTGGTCGGTTAGATCCTTGCGGCGAACCAGTCGATGGTTTCACGCAAACCCACTTCAAGGGGAACCTTGGGTTCCCATTTTAGTTTGGTCCGGGCAAGCGTGATATCGGGACGCCGTTGTTTGGGGTCATCTTTCGGAAGGGTTTCATAGATGATCTTGCTTTTGCTGCCGGTAAACTTCTGCACCATTTTGGCGAATTGAAGGATCGTAAACTCCCGCGGATTGCCGATATTGATGGGGCCTGTTTCCTTGGAGAACAAGAGCTTCAAAATCCCGTCGATCAAGTCCGAATAATAACAGAACGACCGTGTCTGATCGCCCTTGCCGTAAACGGTCAGCGGTTTGCCGTGCAGGGCCTGGTCGATGAAATTCGGAACGACCCGACCGTCCTTGATGCGCATGCGGGGTCCGTACGTATTAAATATGCGTACGATCTTGGTGTCGATCTTATGTTCGCGGTGATACGCCAGTGTGATCGCCTCCGAAAAACGTTTGGCTTCATCATAAACGCCGCGCGGTCCGATAGGGTTCACATGCCCCCAATACGTTTCCTTCTGGGGATGTTCCAACGGATCACCGTAGACTTCTGACGTCGATGCCATAAGGAACGTCGCCTTCTTGGCCTTGGCCAGACCAAGAGCATTGTGCGTTCCCAAAGAACCCACCTTCAAGGTCGGGATCGGATGGTTCAGATAATCTACGGGGCTCGCCGGAGAGGCAAAATGCAGGATGTAATCGACCTCACCGGGTATGCGGATCTCTTTGGAAACGTCATGTTTCACAAAAGTGAAATTCTTGTTTTTCTTGTGCTGTTCGATGTTCTTTAAACTTCCGGTGATCAGGTTATCGACCGCGAAAACCCTGAACCCTTCCCGGACAAAGAAATCGCACAGATGGCTGCCTAAAAATCCGGCACCGCCGGTTACGACCGCTGTTTTCTTTTTGGAAGACATGCTGACCTTTCTCAACGATTGCTATGATAAATATTAGAACCGCACGATGTTCTTGGCGGCTTTTCCTTTGTAAACATTGCGGATATCAAAAACAAGCCTGGCGTTCTTCGCGATAAGATCATAGTTCACGTCCGTATGATCGACCGCAACCAAGACACAATCATATCTCTTCACGTTCGCCGGGGTGATGTCGACCGACTTCATGTCGAGCCCTGCGATCGAAAGGTATGGTACGATCGGATCGTGATAGTCGACCTTAGCGCCAGTTTTTTTCAACAGATTGATCAGGTCCAATGACGGCGACTTGCGCAGGTCCTTGACGTCCTTTTTATAGGTTGCGCCCAGAACCAAAAGCTTGGCGCCCTTGATCGGTTTTTTGCGCGAGGTCAAAACGCTCGTCAGACATTTGATGGCGTAAGCGGGCATGTTATTGTTGGTGTCCGCCGAGAGTTTGATATATTTCGAACTAAAGCCGTACTGCTTGGCTTTCCAATAAAGATACAACGGGTCATCCGGGATGCAGTGACCGCCGACGCCAAGCCCCGGGTAAAACGCCATGAACCCAAAGGGTTTTGTCTTGGCAGCATCGATGACTTCCCACACATCGATGTTGAGCTTGTGGCACATCATCGCCACTTCGTTGATCCAGCCGATGTTGATGATGCGAAACGTGTTCTCCAAAAGCTTGGACATCTCGGCCGCGCGGGCGGATGACAGCAAATGGACTTCCTTGATGATCTGATTGTAAAGAAGCTTGGTCAGTTCACCGCACTTGGGCGTAATGCCGCCGACAAGTTTCGGGATGCGGGTGACATCGAAATGCTTGTTGCCCGGGTCGATGCGCTCCGGCGAGAATGCGGCGAAGAAATCGCGCCCGACCTTGCAATTGTTAAGCTCTAAAACCGGCTTGATCATCTCCTCTGTCGTGCCCGGATAGGTCGTGCTCTCAAGGACGATCAGCTGGCCCTTCTTCAGGTTTTTGGCCACGTCCTTGACCGCGCTGACGATATAAGAAATATCCGGCGTGTATTTACGGCGCAAGGGTGTCGGAACGCAGATGATGATCGCGTCCGCCTGCCCCAGAACATCGGAATTGGTCCCGGCGCTGAATTTACCGTTTTTCACGACAGCGACCAGATCCTTGGTCTTAAGATCGGTGATATAGCTTTCCAGATTTTGGATCCGGCGCACACGGTCCTCATCTTTGTCGATACCGAACACGGTAAAACCTTTTTGGGCGAAGCTCACGGCCAACGGCAGTCCGACATAACCCAAACCGACGACGGCGATCTTCGCTTTCCTGGATTTGATCTTATTGACTAAACTGGCTGACATGGATTGTTCCTTTCTTGATTAAGACGACCGGCCGCGGCCGATCCCAAAATATTCAAAACCCAATTTCTGCATTTCCTCGCGGTCGTAAAAATTACGGCCGTCGAAGATGACCGCCTGGCGCATGCTGCGGCCAACCTTGGCCATATCGAGCTTTTTGAATTCTTCCCATTCGGTCAGAAGCAAAAGGCAGTCGCAATCTTTGGCAACGGCGTAAGCGTCCTTGGCATACGTCACTTTAGAAAGCATCTTCTTGGCGTTTTCGGCAGCCTTGGGATCATATGCCTTGATCTGGGCCCCTTCCTTCTGAAGAGCGGTGATGATGTCGATCGAGGCCGCGCTTCGCATGTCGTCGGTATTGGGCTTGAACGCCAGCCCCAGAACGCCGATGGTCTTGCCGCGCAGGATCCACAATTTATCTTCGATCAGCTTGATGAACGATCTCTTCTGGTCTTCGTTGATCTCGCGGACCTCGCGCAGCAATTTAAAATCGTATCCGCTTTTTTCGCTCAAACGCACAAAGGCATCGACGTCCTTGGGAAAACAGCTCCCGCCGTAGCCGATACCGGCATCCAGGAATTGACGGCCGATGCGCTTGTCAAAACCCATGCCTTCAGCGACCTTTAGAACATCCGCTCCAACACGGTCACAGATCTGGCTGACTGCGTTGATAAAGGAGATCTTTGTCGCCAGGAAAGAATTGGACGCGTGCTTGATCATCTCCGCCGAGCTGATGTTGGTGACAACGATCTTGGCTTTGAGCGGTTTATAGATCTCGCGCAGAAGATTTTCAGCCTTCTTGGATTCAACGCCGATGACGATGCGGTCAGGGTTCATGAAATCATGGACCGCGGAACCCTCACGCAGGAATTCCGGATTGGACGCGACATCAAAATCCAACAGCGCCTTCTGGCCTTTCTTGAATTTCTTGGGAAGGTTGAGCTTGACCGTCCGCTCGATCTTAAGCCCGGTTTCCGCCGGGACCGTTGATTTCTCGACGATAAGCTTGTATGAGGTCATCACGCCAGCGATCTCGCGCGCCACGTTCTCGACATAGGTCAGGTCAGCATCCCCGTTGGCCTTCGACGGCGTTCCGACCGCGATGAAGATAACCGTCGCATTCTTGCTGGCGTCAGCGATCGAATGGGTAAATGTCAATTTTCTCTTGCGGACGCAGTCCTTAAGGATCTCCTCGAGCCCGGGTTCGTAAATGGGAATATGCCCTGCTCGTAATCTTTTGACTTTGTCCTTGTTGTTGTCCACACAGACAACGGTGTGGCCGATATGGGCCAGGCAAACGCCTGTGACAAGCCCGACATAACCGGCGCCGATAATTGCGATGTTCATTTTTCCTTCTTGCTCCTTATTGTTGCCCTGCTCTACGTTTGTTAAAACCGGTCGAGGCATCCACCGCCAGTTCCGGGAACGCCTTCAGACGGAAGATCAGCATGAGCTGACTTCCGTCGCCGCGGGTATGGTTGAAATTCATTTCCATTTCCCATTCATGCAGATCGCGGATCAACGCATACTGCTCTTCCTTGTTGATCCCGTTCTCAATATCAAATCTGTTATAGATCTTGAACCGCCAGACCGGATTGATGACATAACCGAATTCGGTGGTCAGCTGATTGTCGACCTCGCGGCTGTAGCGTTCGCCGATGTTCAGATACCATTTGCCGTTCTTGCTGTCGTTAAGATACATATCATAGTTGATGGTCTCAAAACGGTCTTCCTGCATGTCATAATTGACATCGCTGGAGAACCTCAGCCAGTCCATCGGGCTTAGTTCAAGTTTGCCGATGAGATTGCCGAAACCGCCCCTGCCCGGATCTTCCTTGAGAAGGAACGGCGCCTCCAAGATCAGACGAGCCAGATCAACGGGTTTGCCGTCGCGTTTGGTCTGCAATTTATTTTCAAGGGCGAAGTTGATCCGGTGGCTGCGTTCGATCGCGTCGATGGCATCGAACTGGTCCAGTTTCGACGCTTCGATAGACGGGTCATGAGCGTAAAGATATCCGATCGAAGGCGCGATGATGTGACGCAATCGGTTGATCTCCTTGCCGAAGAGCATCCCTTTGACATCGTAGACCCTTGAGAATTTGGTGCTTACATCCGCGCCGGTCTTGAATTGCCCGCGCACGCTGTTGAAATCTTCGCGGTTGATCGTCCGGCTGTAATAAGTGTGCTGGCCTCCCACATAAGGTTTGAATTCCAGAAACGCGATCTTCATCGGGTAAGATATTTCATTCTGGGTGTCCAGACGGTCGGTCTCCAGATTAACGCTGGACGGATTAGCAAATTTCTTGACGAGATTGACATAGGAACTTGTGTTCTTGAAGAAAAACCCTGTATTGCCCAGCGCCTGATTGCTCAGGTTATAGGAGATCTCCGGCAGGCGCTCCACCTCAGTGTTAAACGGATTAACACGTTTTTGCACGTTCAAACCCAATGTGCCGTAAGGCAATAACCGGGTCAGCACAAAGTATGTCGGCGGGTTCGGGTCGTTTCGGCTTTCGTTCTCGAAATAGTCCTTGAGAAAGTCGGCGTCACTTAAACGGAAGTATTGCCAGGTCATGCTGGTCTTGGCATCCGCGTCCCACCGGTGGAACCATTCGGCCTTGTAACGGTCGCGGTAGGTCGCCTTGATCTGCCGGTCCTGCCAGATGTGTTTGTCGCCGATGTCGTACTCATGGATGTAATAGGTCCTGACGGCGCCCTCGCCGTGTTCCTTGGAAACGTAATTGACGTCCCCGCCGTAACCAATGCCTTTGCGGTCATAAAGATCGAGATGCAAAGTCCCGTTGACCCGCTCATTAAAATCATGCCGCCAGGCCTGGAGGACATAAAAACCGAAACTCTTGGAATATCCCGGGGTGAGCGAATAACGCGGATGGCGGTCAGCCAGACTTTGAGTGTATCTCGGGAGGTACATCAGAGGCACCGGACCGACGAACATCTTGACGCCTCTGGCCTGGGCCTGTTTACCAGGCTCGACGGTGATATTCTTGGACTGCAGACGAAAATGCGGCGTGTCATGGTCGCAGGTGGTCAGATACCCGTCTTGCAGCGTGACTTTCTCGGGACTGACCTTGGAAATGATGGTGGCTTTGCCGTAAAACGGGTCGGAGGAAATATGGGCGTTGGTGAAGTTCCCGGTCTGGGTCTCGATGTTGTAGGTCATCTTGTCGCCGGAGATAGAACCCTTGACGTTCTCGACAATGATGTTGCCCTGGGCGATCGCGGTCTTCTCCTGGCGGTAAAACTGCATTGTGTCGGCAAATATCCGAACGCCTCCCCGGGTCACGACCACATTACCTTCGGCCTCAAATTTGTTTTCCTGGTTATTGAAGGAAACCTTGTCCCCGCGCAGCTCGACGGGTCCGGAAGTATTCATGAAGTCCGCGTTGGGTTCATCTTTGGCCGGGGCTGTATCGGCACGGACGCAGGGAGAACAAACGACCATCATAAAAAGCGGGAGGGCGACATAAAAAAAGAACCGTAAACGGCCGATGATGATGTTCTCAACGAGTACGGCGACGAAGGCGCATGCAGGGACCCAGAAGAAACTCATCTGAATACCCACCTGATCGGGCAGAATAATAAATGCCAGGACTGCCGCGTAGATCAAAAATCGTGTCTTACTTTGACTCATTGACTAGAACCTGTGCCCCTAGGATTCCGGCATCGTTACCGAGTTGCGTCCTTGTGATCTTCACCATGGCCGCCTGGGTCGGCATCGCCCGTTTTTGGATGACAGCGTAGATCGTTTTAAAGAGGAATTCATGATTGTTGGAAACCCCGCCGCCGATGACGATGCGTTCGGGATTCAGAAGATTCACCACACCCACCAGGTTGTTGCCGATATGTGTTGCG
>CAZLRE010000032.1:0-9858 GCA_964561885.1 uncultured Planctomycetales bacterium
AAGAAAGAACGCGAACACGCCTTCGGCCGCCAAGGCGCTGCCGAACACATCGCCGACATAACGCGAATAGGTCGCCCAGTTGGTGCCGAACTCGAACTCCATCACAAGCCCGGTGGCAACACCTAGCGCGAAGGTGAGACCGAAGATCTTCACCCAAAATTTGGTGGCGCGGTGGTACAGTTCTTTTTTCGTCACCATATACATGGATTCCATGATGACAATGACGACCCCCAGCCCGATGCTTAAAGGCGGATAAATGTAATGAAAAGCGATCGTCAGGGCGAACTGGATTCTGGATAGGATTAAAACGTCCATAATTCTGGGAAATTTGCTAGAAATTTCGGGGTTAAATTGAATTTCACTATACATTTTGCCGGGAAAAATGCAAGCCGAATATTTGATCTCCGACGGTCATAACCCGCAGAAAAGACTTGGACAAAGCAAAACTGTTATGTTAATATATCGCTTCAAATTTGGAGAAAAAACTATGACCAAACCGCAAAATCAGTCTAAAAAGAACATTAACGGCGCCGAAGCCCTCATCAAATGCCTGGAGAACTTCGGCGTTGAATATATCTTCGGCCTTTCAGGCGGGGCCGCGATCCCCATTTTCGACGCTTTAGTCGGTTCCAAGATCAAACTCATTTTAGTCCGTCATGAACAGGGCGCCACCCACATGGCCGACGGTTATGCCCGCGCCACCGGCAAACCCGGCGTGGTCCTGGTGACCAGCGGTCCCGGCGCCACCAACACTGTCACAGGCATTCTGACCGCCCAGATGGATTCCATTCCCATGATCGTGCTTTGCGGACAGACCATCACCGCGATGCTCGGCAAGGACGCTTTCCAGGAAGCCGATATCTCCGGCATCACCATGCCTGTGGTCAAACACAGCTATCTCATTAAAGAAACCAATGCCATTCCGCGTGTCATCAAAGAGGCTTGGCACATCTGCCAGACCGGACGCCCGGGCCCCGTGCTTTTGGACCTTCCCAAAGACATCACATCCGCGCCTTTTACCGGCGACACGCTCGATCCGGAGATGGACATTCCCGGCTATAAAGTTCCGGCCAAACCCAACAAAGCCGACATCCAGAAAATGGCCAAAGCTTTCAAAGGCGCGAAAAAACCATTGCTTCTTGTGGGACATGGCGCGGTCATCGCGCGCGCCGGCGAAAGCATCAAAAAGCTGGCTGAAAAATTAAACGCACCCGTGACCAACACCCTTTTGGGTAAAGGCGCATTTCCTGAAACGCATCCGCTTTCCTTAGGCATGCTCGGGATGCACGGGACCGCCTACTCCAACAAAGCGCTCATCAATTGCGATCTCATTTGCTCCATCGGTTCGCGCTGGGACGACCGCATCAACGGCAATAACGCGGAATTCTGCGTGAACGCCAAAAAACTTCACGTGGAAGTCGACCCTGCCGAGATCAACAAGATCGTCAAGGCCGACGCTTATGTCATCGGTGATGCGCGCGAAGTCGTGGAAGAACTCCTCAAACTCGTTGAACCTCTGGACACCAAAGAATGGCTCAAGGAGCTTAATTTCTACCGTAAAGAATATCCTTTGAAATATTCGAATGACAAAGGCCTCACCGCGCAGAATGTCATCGACACATGCTACAAAGTGACCAAAGGCAAAGCCATTGTCACAACCGACGTGGGACAGCACCAGATGTGGGCTGCCCAGTTTTATCTGACGGACAAGACCGATTACTGGCTTTCCTCCGGCGGAGCTGGAACCATGGGCTACGGATTCCCTGCCGCCATCGGCGCGCAGTTCGGAAAACCGAACGATCTGGTCGTGGCCATTGTGGGCGACGGGGGTTTTCAAATGACCTTAGCCGAACTGTCGACCGCCTTCATCCATAAACTGCCGGTCAAGGTGCTCATCATCGACAACAAATATTTAGGTATGGTGCGTCAGTGGCAGGAACTGTTCTTCGACAACCGCCTCTCCGGCGTGGATCTTGAAGGCAATCCGGATTTCATCAAACTGGCGGACGCCTACGGCATCAAAGGGTTTCATATCCACAAGGTCGAGCATTGCGAAAAGGTCATGAGAGAAGCCATGGAACACAAAGGCCCGTGCGTGATCCATGCTGAGGTCATCAAGGAAGATAACGTGTTCCCCATGGTCCCGGCCGGAAAATCGGCTTATCACATGATCATCGAAGCGCCGACGACTAAGCTTGAGAAACCCACAGGTAGCACATAACCGATGGACGAATGACGACGGACGAGGGACGAAAAACCTCGCTATCGTCTATCGTCCTAGTGAGCGAAGCGAACGATCGTCCTTCGTCTCCCGTAAATCAGGAAAACCCTATGAATCAGCCCATCCATACGATTAGCATCCTAGTTGCAAATAAGCCCGGCGTCTTGGTGCGCGTGGCATTGGTCTTCGCCCGCCGCGGTTACAACATCGACTCGCTCGTTGTCTCCGCGACCGTGAACCCCAAATTCTCGCGCATGACGATCACTGCCAAAGGCAGTCCGGAGACGCTTGATCAGATCATCAAGAACGTGAGCAAATTGGTCGATGTCATCCACGCCAGCGAACATGACCCTTCGCAGTCCATTGACCGCGAACTGGCGCTCATCAAAGCCAAAGACACGCCCGCTGTCAAGGCGGCCATCACCAAGCACAGCAAGAAATATCACGCCAAGATCGTGGATACGACGGATAAAACGCTCATCATCGCCCAAAGCGGAACAACGGTCGAACTCGACGAATTCGAAGCCATCCTTAAAAAACTCGGCGTGACCGAATACGTGCGTTCGGGTAAATTGCTGATGGCCAGGGGCAAGGAACAGACTTAAAGTAGAGTTAAGAGTTAGAGAGTTAAAAGAGTTATAAACAAAAAACGCTGCTAATTGATTTAGCAGCGTTTTTTATCTTTGACCTTTGATTTCCTTTTAACTCTTAACTCTCTAACTCTTTTGGCTCTCTATCCCCCACATCAGACATAAACTTCCTTTAAGCTCCTGAGAAACGCATCCGTGTGCTCGGACTTCTCGATCTGATGGCACCACTGGTTGCGCTTTGAATAGACGACCTGATGGCTCCTGGCCGCGCTGGTGATCTCATCGGCCTTGAATGCCTCAAGCGAATACACGCACAGCGCTGTAATGCGCGATTCCTGGACGACCGTATCGATCAATCCTTCGTATTCCATAAATTTGGCCCAATCCCTCTGCCGCAACCAGGACAAATCCGCGGCCCCGCGCAGTCCAGAGAATCCTTTCGAAAGCGCCTCTTCCTCTTTGATGGCAGGATATTGGATAAGGTCACACGGCTCCTTGAGTTCCCCCGTGGCATCCAGGTAATAATCCTTGTACGAAATGATCTCGATGCGCCCGGCCTTGAGATGCTCGTTAAAACCCACAATGCCTTCGGAAAATATTTTATGGGCCTCAAACAGGGAGAATCGTTCGGAGGCGACAAACACGCATTGCTCGTTATTGACCAATCCCTTGTTGTAAAACGCGACCATCAGACGGACAAAATCCTGGTGGGAACCGTACAATTGGCAGGAGTGCGTGCCGGGTTTGAGATTATCGATCGCCTGATCGAGCGGCTGAGGCAGGCGGATGATCCCCTTGCCGACCATATCGATGAGCATTTGCGCAATGTCGTCGGCAAAAAAGATCTGGCCTCTTTTCATCAATAAGGGTATCGGCATCATTTCCTCGAGGCAATGGATATTGTGCTGCGCCTCAGGGACCCCGATCCTGGAAAGCTCTTCGCGCAAATGCGCGGAAGGAAATATGTCGGCTCGATTAACCATGGCTGGATTATAACAAAGGGTTTTTCAAAACCAAACGATTTTTATGGGCCCATGAATAATAAACACTACAGAGTTAAGGAATTAAAAGAGTTAACATTCACTGCACTGTAAGATTCATAGACTCCAAAGGCGACCATATCATTGGACAACTTTGTTTTCTACAACCCTTAACTAACTCTTAACTCTCTAACTCTTTTAACTCTTGTTCTTATCTCCCAGACTGCACGGCAATATCTTTGGCAGTTCTTTCGGAGGCAGGATGACTTGGGCGATCTCGATGAATTCATCGGTGTGCTCAATGGATGTGATCCGGCAGCGGTCCCAATCGATCGAAGGATGTTCAATACCCAAATACTGCGCTATACCTGCACGTAAGGCGTCCCATTCCAGATGGAGGATAAAACATTTTTCCTCCTCCTCGGGCGGGATCTTAAGCGCACGGGCGACCGCGAAATAATCATCCTGCAGGATATCATCGAGAGAACGGCCGCGGCAATAATCGGAATATCCCGTTTGGCCGGTGATCTCGCGCGAACAGGTGATCTTGGCAAAATCGAATTTGACCAGACGTTCGTTTAAGTCCAGGCGGATGTTGAGCCCTGATGAGCTGTCGTTGCATGGCATAATACGCTACTTTCCTGCGAGGGTACACCGCGCCAACTAAAAAATAAAACCAGTACACCTGGCCAAATAAAAAATCTGATCGGGACACCTAGCGAACTTATAGCCTTCCGGGACACCGGTGTCCCAACTGGCTAAATATAAGCTAGGTGTCTTTGGTGTCCCGATAACGTTTGTTAATCTGCACGGTGTCCGAATACAATTTGTTATTCTGCGCGGTGTCCAAATACGCAGTAACGTTGCTAGGCGCTCCTAGTATACTCCGCGCTCTTATTTTGGCAAGTTCGGCATCTTCGTCCGGGCAGCCTCGGCTAAGGCCGTCATGGCAGGGTCGTTCTGGAACAAACGCGCGGATCGTTCGATGACTTTGACAGTTTCGGCAAAGAAACCATGGCTATAAAATTCCCGGGCGGCAAAACTCAGCAGCACCCGCTGGTCAACAGAACGCAGTCGGTCAATGACCTGAAGATACGCGTTTTGATCGTTCACAAAATAATACGCCATCATCAGATGAAGCGCGGATTCGCTCTGATCGGGATCATTGGCCAAAGCCATATTGAAGTTCGCAATAGCATCAAGGAACCGGCCCGAACGGTAAAAGAATACCCCGGCCAGACGATACGCGTCCGACTGATGCGGATCAACGGTGATGGAATGCAATAAAACATCCAGTCCCTGACGGGTCGCCCCGGTTTCCAGATAACAGACCGCCCATTGATTGAGCGCTTCGGTGTTCTTTTTGTTGAGCGTGACGGCCCGGCTTAACGCGTCCATGGCCTTGGGATAATCGCGGCGCTTGTGATAAATATCTCCCAGCCGGCGGTACCAGACACTTTTGGTTGAGGCCGACGGAGCGCGGGTGATGAATTCAACAATAGCGTTCTCATCGTGGTCAAAGCGCATGGCCAGCTGTTCATGAGCGACCGTATACGGGCGACCTTCCAATTTCTGGACATGCCTTAGAAGATCTTCCTCACTCGTCCAATAACGGCCGCTTAATACCGACAGGGAAATGTAAAAAAATACAAAACCCACAAAGACCGCCTTGCGTAAGAACCTCCGGCCGATGCCTTCGATCATGACCGCAAGCACAAGGACAAATCCGGCCGCCTGGAAATACAGAAAATGTTCGGACAAAACCGGGCCGAGACGTCCGATGACGCGCTGCACAACGAGATATTGGACAAGCCCGACACCCACCCACAACAATCCTAAAACACAGGCTGTGCCGCGGTCCGAGCCTGGTGAGGATCTTTTTAAGACCGAAATCAACAGGCCGATACAGCTCACCACCCAGAGAAAAGTAATAAGCGGCGCGTAGGCAATGACCGCGCCGCCAAAGGCCGGCATCCAAAGTCTGAAGATATACATGCCCCCCAGCGTGAGGCCGTTGGTCCAATCGAGAAGATCGAAAGCGGCGCCGGTGTTGATGGGAAAGAAATTGCTTCTCAGGATATAGTACGCGGCCGCGATAACACCGAAGAACATCGTGATGACCAACGCTCGCCGCGGCTGGCGCACGGCGAACCATGCTATCAAGAGAATATAGACGATATTCAAAAGCGCGGATTCTTTACACAACAGCGCGCACACAAAACAAACAGCGCTCAGCCACAACCAGGACTTAATGTTCTTTTGAATGTAATAAAGAAGAGAAACAAGCGACCACAAAGAGAAGAACGCTGAGAACAGATCTCCCCTTCCGACGATATAACGCACCGACCACTCGTGCACCGGCAGGATGCAAAAGAAAATGGCGGCCAAACCCGCGCGCTGGACATTGCCGAAGAGCAAATAGAACAACCCGAAGACCAAAATACAATTAAGCACATGGACCAGAAGATTGACCAAACGCTGGGCGAACGGATTATCCCCCCAAAGAAAATGGTCGAACGCGAAACTCGCGGTCAAAAGCGGCCGGTAATAATTCAGGCGCGAATCGGTCTTGCGCTGGGCGGCATCGAACAGACCTGAGGTAAGAATGCGCGGCAAGGACGGGTTGTTAACAGCGGGATTGCGCGCGATCACATAATGATCATCGAGCACATATCCCATGCGCGGGTTCGGCCAGTAGATCAATACTGAGGTCACAACAAGGCACAGGGCCAGGGCCCAGAATGATCTTTTATCCAATGGTGTTGCGGTCATAAGAATTGCTCCACGATATGCACGAGGCGCTCATATTCTTTATGACCGAAGGATTCATAAAGGAGCGTCTTTTTGCGGTCGCACAAAACCCATGACGGCGTGCCGTTGAGGTGATTGCTGCTGAAGGTGTGCGCGCGGAATTTCTTCTGAAGGAAATATTCCTTGAGCTGATTTCGGATATCCATTCCTTCGCCTGTTCCTTTGATATCGATCTCAGGATGTTTGGCGCAGAACGATTTGATATCATCGTCCAAGAATGACGGGTCATTGGGCGTGACCTGGTCAAAGGCCACATCGAAAGGGATCTTCAGAGGAAAGGTCGGATACCCGGCCTTCTCCAGGACCTTGCGCGTCTCTCCCACGATATGTCCGCTCTCAAGCAAACGAAGCGTGTTTCCGACGGTGTTAAGGTCAAAATCCTCGAACGCGGTCGAAAGCGCCATGACATTCAAACCCTTGGGACGGAATTCTTCATGGATCCTGATGGCCATGGGAAGCGCGTAGGCAAAACATCCGGGACAATTGACCTGAAAGACAAGGATCAAGTTAAGGTCCTCGAGATTGAAATCTCCCTGCAGAACCTGGCTATATTTCAGGTCGAATTTATTAGAGGACATGCGGGTGCCTTTAATACTCCATCAGTTCGACGGTCTCGCGGCGTTTGGTGTCATCGCGCACAAACTCGATGACAAGTTTGTCGCCTGACTGCCGGTCTTCGGTGGCCGCGATGAGATCATCGTTGTTGGTTATCGTCTTTCCATCGACCGATATGATCAGATCGCCCAGAAGGATACTGCCCAGAAAATTGCGGCGGGTGCCCTGAAGTCCGGCTTGATCAGCCGGGCTTTGCGGCTGAACATCCAGGATGAGCGCGCCTTCGATGCCGATGCGTTCTCGGATGGTATCCGGCACGAGCGTCACCCCGATGCCCAGGCGTTTGACCCTGCCGTCAGAAATGAGTTGCGGCACAATGCGTTTGACCGTGTCAACAGGGATGGCGAAACCCACCCCCGCGTACGCGCCCGACGGACTGTAAATGGCCGCGGTGACCCCGATCAATCTGCCGGAGGAATTTAACAGCGGCCCGCCGGAATTGCCGGGATTGATGGCCGCGTCCGTCTGGATCATGTTATTGATCTTGCGTCCGGACATGGAATGAATGGAGCGTCCCAGGGCGCTCACCACACCGGTCGACAGCGAATGGTCAAGCCCGAAAGGATTGCCGATGACCATGGTCTTCTGTCCGATCTTAAGATCGCGCGAAGTCCCCACCTCAATGGGCGACAGCTCCCCCGGCGGCGCGCTGATCTTCAACACTGCGATGTCATGGTCCGGGGAGACGCCCACGACCTTGGCATCGTACGATTTGCGGTTGGCGAAAACGACCTCGATCCTGTCGGCGTTATAAACGACATGGAAATTCGTGATGATGTGCCCCTGCGTGTCCCACACAAAACCGGAACCGGCACCGGAAGGGATCTCATAAACGTCGAGCGAGAAAATGTCCCACTGCAGCGAAGAATTTTTGATGAACACGACCGATGGCGCCACCTGTTCAAAGACCGCGATGCGCTTGGTTTCCTCTGGCTCAAGCACGGCCGACGAAGAAAGCATGGGGCTAACCGGACCTTTGTCGGCAAATGAGCAACAAACAAATAACACTAAAGTTAAACAAAGAATTCCAACGGACACCCGCTTCTTCATCTCATCCCCCAAAAATATCAATCCGTCATTGCGACCCAGAGGGTCGATTCCAGCTTTCCTTTAAGCTGTTTTGATGAAGCTGGATCGAACGACTGAAAGGAGTGAAGCAATCTTATAAGCTAATAAGATTGCTTCAGTCGCTTCGCGACCTCGCAATGACGTTTATTTAGAACGATATTACAAAAAGCCCGATGACGCACGCGAAAGCCAAAAACCAAACCAGAGACCGCCAGTTCGCCCAGTCATAAACATAACAGATGCCGTACAGGACCCGGAAAACTACAAACGCCACCGCGAGGAGATCCACCTGTGCCTGCAGGGCTCCGGTATTGTGCGCGATCAAGACCCCGGCGGCGAACGGCGGGAACGCCTCATAGGAATTCATCTGCGCGTAATGCGCGCGCTTGTGCCTTCCTTCCAATGTCTCCATAAACTCCCGCGGATTACGGTTGTTGTATCCTTTCGAACCGAACTTGGCGTAACCGGCGAGGACCAGCGGAATAAATATCGAAATAAAAACACAAATGTAGGCGACGGTCATGAGCCTGCTCCTACTGAATTGTTCCCTTTAACGCGCGCGTAAACAAAAGAAATACCGAGAAGGATCGCGCCCAGCCCGATGACGACGATGATCTTGTAGATCGTATCCGCCTTGGCCAGATCATAGGTAAAGATGCGCACACAGGCCATAATAAGAACACCGAGCGCGGAGAACCGAAACGCCCTGTTCCTGATCAAAAACCCGAACAAAAGAAGCACCGCGCCCAAAAGCGTCCAGTGAAGAGTGAGCCAGCGCGCCGGTGAATCATCAGCCATCAAACTTACCAACACCAGCGTGCCCGCGATCGGGAACGTGTAGAAATGAAAATCCCTCTCCTGCGGCATTAAGGAATCCTTAACTCCCTTTGTGTTCATCCAATAACCGATCGCATAATACGCGGCCGCGGCCAGAAGAGCGATCGAAAGATCATGCTCAATGCCGAAGGCGTAAACTCTGCTGGACTCCATGTCCACGAACCAGAATCGCAACAGAACGCCGACGCCCACGCAAAAACCCATCAGGCGGTAGATCGCTTCCTTATAATGCACGCCCAGCACAAAAAGCGCGGCCATCTCGATCAACCACCAAAAGCTGACGCTTAATCCGTCGAAACGGATGACGATCGCCAATGACGCCAGCGCGATCGCAAGCGCGCAATGCGCCACGATGTGCGCGGGCTTCTTGACTGACCGGCACAACAGGCCCGCCCCCAGATGGGCGGCCGCAACCGTGATCAGGAACCAGAATTGAAAGATCTCATCGCCGGGTTTAAAAAAACCGATCTCCCGCAGGCCGATGAGCACGAACGCGGATGAGTTGGACATCAATCCCGGCAAGGAGAACCTGGATGTTTTCTGATCCTGCCATTCTTTCAAAAGGACCGTCACAAAGAACACCACCCAGACCGTGGTCAATAAAACAGCGGCGACCGCGAACGCCGGGGTCGGGTCATATCCGTACGGTGTCAATTGCGGGCGCAGGACGCTCAGATACATCCAATAGGCGCCGATCATCCCGGCGAAGAGCAATTCCGTCCACGAGAACACGAAC
>CAZLRE010000032.1:9868-11415 GCA_964561885.1 uncultured Planctomycetales bacterium
TCATCAAAAGCATGGCCCAGACAATGACCGATGAAGAATCAATACCCACCAGGGAAAGCGTAATAAAACCGAAGATGTAGGTCATGGCGGTCACGACCCATGAACGGTATTTGAGATTGTATCCGACGGCGCAGACCGTGACGATCCACAGCAGCACCGATTCAATGGTGGCATCACTGATGACACGGGTGGCCGGCAGATAATGCATGGCGTAAGTCACCAGATAGAACAAACCCCACGCCCCGCCCAATATGCCCCAGGCCAGTTTCTCGAAGCGCGGATTCTTGCTCAGGCGCTCCCCCCACACCAAAAACCCGACGGCAAAGAAATAACCGATGGCGATCTTGGCAAAGGCCGAGAAATAACGGAAGGTGTAATTGATAAAAAGCCCGATGCCTAAGACAAAGAGCACAACGCCGATGCGGCTTAACCAGTATTGCCCGAGCACGAATTCAAAACCTTCCGGACGGGGCTGCGCCTTGGGCGCGGGATTGGGATCATGGATGGACGCGTGGTTGGAAACGATCTCCGGCTTAACGATAACAGCCTCCTTAACAGGAGATCGCGTGTCGAGCGCGGATTCCAGATGCGCCACGCGCTCTTGGATCATACGCAAGGAAGTTTTAATGCCTTCTAATTGCTGACGGATGTCCTGTGTGGACATGGCGGAAGGCGCGATACCCGGCGATGAGCCAACGGATGAGGAGCCGTTACGGACCACCGGCGGGGAAACAGCCGCGATCAACAAACCGACCGGGCCGAACAATAACGAGAGGAAGAAAAATAAAAAGACGTTGAGATTTTTACGGTCGGCAATGACCAAAGTCGCGATGATCGAAATGATCCATGCCAGAATAATGCTCATGCGCCGCTCCTTGATAGGCTGCTTCTTGAAGCCCCGGGAGTAACCTACGAGGTTACTCCCGGGCGGAAATAGTCATGTTCATTATATGGCATACCTGCCGTTTGACAAGACCTCAGACGTTTAGTTGACAAAGCCATTTCACTATATTAAAGTGCTTGCCGTCGTCGAAAAAACCTATGAACGAACCTTCACAGCGCCACTTTTCATCCGCCCTTGCCTATCCGGAGATCCGTTCATTCTTGGGCTCGATCGCCTTTTTTACGCTTGCCAACCGCGCGCTCGCGGTCGTCATCGGGCTTCAGATCTACAGTCTGACCAAAAGCCCGCTGGCCTTAGGCATCCTTGGGCTGGTCGAGGCCATCCCGGCGCTTTCGCTTGCTCTCTTCGGAGGTTACGCCGCCGACCGTTTTGACCGGCGCACCATCCTGCTTTTGACCAAGGCTGTGTCCGTGGGCTGCGCTGTTGTTCTTTCGGTCATTTCCATGGACCACCAGCCGGACGTGGCCGCGCTTTACGCCGTCATCTTTGTGGCGGGCATCGCGCGCGGTTTCTCCGATCCGGCCACCACCGCCTTTGAAGCGCAGGTCGTTCCCAAAGAACTGACGGTCAATGCCGCCTCCTGGATCGCTTCAACCTGGCTCTTCTGTTCGATCCTCGGCCCCGCGCTCGTCGGATTTTCCTA
>CAZLRE010000033.1:0-9518 GCA_964561885.1 uncultured Planctomycetales bacterium
TTCGCTGGATCTGATCTATTTGTCTGATATTTACTGGCCGGAGGCAGTATCTTATTATCAGATGAAATTAGTTGGCTTGGTAAAGTTGTTAAGGAGTAATGGCCGGATCGTTTGTTATTTGGACCCTGGAGATGATTATATGGGAAATGGCATTTCTCCCGGAGCTTTGCTTGTCAAAGGGGCAAGAAAGCTCGGCTTAAACGTATTGATCAACGGATTCGACAGATACTTGGTTTTGGAACGAGTAACGAGCAAATGACAAAAAGCCATCCGGTCGCTATTCTTCAGATCATTCCCAACCACCATGAGTTGTTGCCCACACGGCTTATAAAAGCTCTGGTCATGCTTGATGAGATAAAGCAACCGTACTCATTTTATGACATCGAGCGCACCACGACGCGCGATTTCCGCACGGCGCTCATAAAACTATTCGCCAGTATCAAAGAAGACACAATCCTAGTGTCGATGGCTTGCCATAATAATTATCCGAAGATCGAGTCGCTTATCTTTCTGTACATGTACCTGCCGTTACTGAAAGACAAAAAGGTTATCATTTGTTCCGCGTATTTTTCTTTGTATGAAACGGCGCTGATTCGGAGGAATAATGTTGAATTCAGTGCCCTTGATATTGATGAATATGTCAACCGCCACTACGGTGCTCCGGATTTGCCGGATGAAGTGTTCTTTGACCAGTTAGAGGATGCTCTGAAACGGTATGGATATCAGAAACACAGATTTTGGTCTTATTTGACCTTTGGCTGTCATGCCAAATGCTCATTTTGTTACAACCGGCTGCCTTTTGCGGGAGCACCGGATATTACCCGTCGATCCGCGGATCATGTCATGCGATGGATGAACTTTGCCAAGCGTTATGGAAAGACATATTTTGAATTCAGTGAACCTAACTTTCTGTCGGACCGTCCATTTGCGTTAGAATTTGTTCAGCGGCTTAAGCGCGAAAACCCTGGTGTCACATGGCGTTGCAAAACAAGGCTGGATGATATTGATATGCAGATCTATGAGCAGTTGAGACAAGCCGGATGCCGGACAATATTCTTCGGGGTGGAGCATGTCGATCTTGCCTTGCTGCAGCGTATTCGCAAAGGAGAGAATTCCGTCAAGAAGTTAGCGGAATTCATGAGTTACCGTAATCCGGAAACGGTCATCCATCTTTCTTTTATGACAGGGATAAGAGGCGAAAAGCCCGATGCATTAAAGCGCAATCTTGATATGGTGATGCATATGGCGGGCATTCCGGGTGTCGATCCGAACATAGGATGGCAGATGATCTTTAACCGCAAGGAGCGGGCAAAGACCTATGTGAATTTCACAGTGGCATTCTTATTCGTTATGAACTTTCTTCCCAAAAGTGTGACGGTATCCCCAGAATTGATGCGCGACATTCTGCGCATGTCGGTTCGTGAGCCGTTCTTTGATTTTCTTTATCTGACAGAAGCAGAAGAACATCTAACGCTGATGCAGCAGCTTGTCGTTTATTTGAAATCTCGGCCCAATCAGAAGGCCATTAGGGATTACGATCGCGTCCTCAACTATGAGGGCGGAATGATCACCAAGTTGATATTAAAAAGCCGTACCGCAAAAGAACTCAACAGTGGTATTTTGTCTATGACAGGAGTTTGATTTCGGTTCTTGGTCTCTGGGGTAAGTCAACGAAGTTTTTTAGCAAGACCGAACTTTCTGCCAAGTGATGAATTCGTTATCGGCATGGACAGAGAAGTGTGTTTGAACAACGGACAAGTGAGTATGAGCGCTTGTGCGTTGAGCAACGACAGGGATGGCGGTTATTGGAAAGGAGACGGGGGTTCGTTCCTTTAGTATGTTAGATATCGAAAACAAGGTAAATAATAGACCCAAAATCAAAGGTCTGGATTTCTTGATAGCTTTATTATTGGCAATGATTTTTGCTGGTGCTGTTTATATGGGATTAAGAATGGTGCCGGAAATTGTCTTTTTCCAGCGCGACGTGTGGTTTGATGCAGATACCTCGCGAGTATTTAATAATATGAGCAAACGCGATAGTTCGAATGAAAGAAGTAACGTTCACCCACTTTTTACGCTCATTAACTATCCTGCTGTTTTTCTGTTAAAGAAAGTTTTCTCAGTTGATTCTATAATAGCCGTCAAGATCGTCATGGCATTTGTTGCGTTTATTTGGATGTTCCTGATGTTTATCTTGTTCCGGTCGATTGGGTGTCTTAGGTTGGATTCAGTTCTTTTGAGCCTGTTGGCGGGTGTCAGCGCGGCCAGCATGTTTTATTTTGTAGTGCCTGAAACTTGTGGCTCTGGATCCGTCACAATTCTAATGGCTTTGATATTCGCAATCTGGTCTCAGTGGAAGACGTTTTCCAGCGCATGGTATGTCGGGATCAATGTTATCACGATGAGCATGACCTCCACTAATTGGATGGCCGGGATTTTTGCCACGTTAGTAAATTTACCTTTAAAGAAAGCAGTTCAAAATATAGTTTATGCCTTGGCAGTGACAACCGCTCTATGGTCAGTGCAGAAATATATTTTTGTAACCAGTAAGTTTTTTATGGATATCGCAGAAGTGGGGTTCTTCATATTCTTTGCAGGACCGGGCACGCCTCTCGATGCGACCCGGGCATTTTTTTATCATACGTTAGTTATGCCCACAATATATCTGGTTGAGGAAACGGGTAGACCGGCCTTGCCGGGGATGTATACCCATTTATCTCCCCCGGGATCGGCATCGGTCTATGGATTATTCGCTGTAATACTGTGGTCGTTTCTTTTGATCTGCGGGATATGGACATTGTTTACAATGAAGGATCAAATTAAGTTTCGTTTGGTCCTTGGAAGCGCTTTTATATGTCAGCTTTTGCTCCATAATTTTTATGCGCCTGAAACATTTCTCTACTCCCTGCATTTTATTGTCCTGCTGGTGCCAATTGTGGCTTTGACTTTCTTGACAAAGATGAGAACGCTGGTTTTACTTGTAACGTTCTTGCTTATTCCATGTGTTGTTATCAACAATGTTATTCAGTTCAAGAAAGCAGTCAGTTACTTCAAGGATCAAAGTCAGTTTGTTATTAGAAAAGTGCATCCGCCTCGTTAGTAAGGCGCTTCTGGTCTTGAAACGGGTAAATATTGGGATTTTAATCATGTAGGGATGAGAATCAATCCTGAATGCTTACTGCGCCGTATAATCCAAGAACGGTTGAAGAAAATGAGATGAAAGTAAGACGAATTTTAGTCTCCGGTATTTTCATGCTTATGATTACCGCCGTATCCCTGAGCCATGCCGATGCCATCAGTGAAGAACGCTTCAATCAGTATTCAAGACTGATCCAAACCTATAAGCGATACGCTGCACTAGAAGAAAAGGTATTTTCCTATTTGACGTTCAGTATTAGCGATCCGGAGGCGAAAATTAATAGAGGGGTTTCCGTAAAACTAGCCCTTAAGGATCAATTCAACAGGCCGTGGCTATTCAAGGTTATACGAACCTTTAAAGACGGAGATAATGGGAAGGGAATCACTGTTGAGGGCGCTGTTAACTCGGTTCTGGATTCCTTTGTGCTGGAGAAATTTAGCGACTCTGAGAAAGAACTGTTCGCCAAAATCAATTTACTGGGGGATTATGCCTCCTTTAGGGATCTTTCCGCCGCCCAAAGAAAGAAGTGTCTCTTGTGGTCTGAGCAATTGGTGACGCACTCACTACTTACAGCGGTTCCCAGTTATCATATCCATACTCTTTTTGGTGTACACACTCCCGAAACACACTATAAGCTGCTGAATATCAAAGGGCGTACAGTTTTAGGCACACTTCAGAGAATTATTCCATTTGATTATACGTCTGATCTTCAAGTGATCGATGAGTATACGGATCAATCCTTGAGCTATTTGTTAAAGATTTTCGCATTAAATTGGCTTTTTGCTTCGATGGATCCCAACCCGAATGATTATCTCCTTGAGGAAACGGGCGGAAAAATATCTAACGTTACAAAAGTGGATCTGGCGATCCATTTCCCTTCCCTTAGTGAGAATACAGCCGAGCTTTATACGCATCCCGAGCATCAGTCACCGATATTTGTGCGTCTATGGGAGATGTATTCTCGTGGTGAATTGTTATTGCCGTTGATTGAGAATCATGCTTTTATGGTTTTTGTCTCTCTCTTTCCTGAGGAAAACTTTAATGAGTTTCTCCTGCCGATCAAGAGCGAGGCGGCGCTCAAGACCCTTCAAAGACGAAAGGAGCAGTTATCCGATAAGATAGGCGCTTTCTTCAGAAATTTATCAATACGACGTGACGAGGTGGTATCTTTCTCAGATGAAGTGAGTTTTCTCCATTTAATTGATGCCATATGTCAGCAGTTAGAGAAAAAGATCTCTCAGCTCGAGGAAGAACTGGTGCTGATAGAGAAATCACCGAGAATTGTTCAGCAAGAGATCAGTGTGCCTATTTTATCTGAGGAGGTTGCGATGCTCATATCATGGTTGCGGATGATAGACGATTATAAAAACATTGATCGTAATTTTGTGGAGATTGAGGCAAGTCGTATCCTAAACGATTTATCCAGCATCCTTCGAAGAGAAGATAACAACGAGTATGAAAAAGCGGCGATTGCCAAATGTCTGGGGCTCGTTGAGAAATACAAAGAACAGCTTAGTTCAGGTGGCGGAGAACCACCCGCACGAAATTGTACCGAGGTTAACTCAAAACAATGACCTTTGAAGTGGCAGTATATATTCACATCGCGAAAAGTGGGGAACCATGCAATTAAAAGATTTAGAAAAGCGTAACTTCCTGTTTTATTTGAACACCGTTAAGCATTTGACTTTCGAGGATTCCCTGATCGGTGAATTAGCCGATCCTTCTTCCTGGGAGGACCTTGTTGAATTGATAAGGAGCGCACGCGTAAAAGACGGATTCGTTAGTACGATTCGAAAGGCTCAGATATATGTTCATATCCCATTTTGTGGTCGCATTTGTAAGTTTTGTGCCTGTTCCAAGTCTTTGTTGCGCCAAAGATCAGAAATTGACACATATATCGAGACATTAAAATATCAGATGCAGAAACTATCACCGGCCTTTCATGGGCTTAATGGGGATTCCATATGTTTCGGGGGAGGCACTCCATCCATACTGGATGTCAAGCAAATGAATGCCATTCTTGATGAGGTAGATAAACATTTTCCAAATAAGAACCGGAGAATTATCTATGAGATAAACCCTTCCTCATGGACTCCCTCCAAGCTCGAGATGCTGTCATCCCGCGGGCTTTTTCGATTGAGCATAGGAGTGCAATCTTTGAATGAACAAGTGTTGAAAAACGTGGCGCGCTCTCAAACTAAAGCAAAAGTTTTGTGGTGTATAAGGTCTGCCCTCAAACGCCAAGTGCCGCATATCAATGTTGATCTTATCGCAGGGTTGCCGGGACAGACAGTAAAGAGCTTTATTGAAGATCTAAATATCCTCATACGGGAGGGAGCGACTATCGTTCACATTTATCCTTATTGTGGTTCATCTCTCGAAATGCTGCGTGATCTTGGTGAGACAGTCCAAGATTTTTTTAAACGGCGAGATACCATGATGAGAAGCGCCGATCAGATTTTAAGAAAAGCAGGGCTTAAGCGGAAAGGTTACGAGGCATTTACTAAGGACGGCACTGGCGAAGAGGACCAAGAAAAGGTCTATTTGAATTTAGAATCAGCGATCGCGGCGTTTGGATCATCTGCGAGGGGGCAGTTTCCGGGGGCGGCTTTTTATCACATTGATGAAAAGAAACCATTTAATAGTGATACGAATCTCACCGTTTGTGCCCAGGATGTTGGATATGTCATGTCTCATTACGCAGTATTTGCGATTATGCACGGTCTGGATCAGAAGATGTTTTACAAGAGGTTCGGAGTCTCGCTTGACCAGCATTGTGGAGAAGGCTTGAGGTTCCTGCAACGGTCAGGATTAATTACCTGCTCTCAAGGTGTTTGGAAATATTCAGGCAAATGGGAAATCAGCCGGCTTTATGAATTTCTCTCTCTCTCAAGGGTCTTATTTAGTGAAGAGTTATTGGCGCGCCTGCGGTCCCGTTTGCAAGGCCGATACAACCCCGAACATGATTACAGTAAAGGGCATTCGTTATTGAGGATGTATGGGGATGAATGGTTAATGAATTTGTACTACAATCTTGGTTTTTAGTCCTTGATAATGACTTTTATGCGATTTCTGTCATGATTTACCAAGGAGGGAATCGTTTCATCGTGTCATAAGCTGTCTGACCCATGCCAGAAATGGTGTATAGCTAAGTAAACAACCAATAAAAAGCAAAGGGGAAAAAGGTACGCGGTCTTGGTATTGTTTAAGGTTTGATTGAGTGGGATATAGGAGCGAAGAAAGAAAGGCAAAGAACACGATTTTCAGGATGGAATAAGGCAAGATGGGCCAAGATAATGAAATTGGATTAATCATTAAGCGCATTAGAAATCCGAAAGCTAGTCCGCAGACAATAGTAAGGTCATTAATTTTCATTAATTTGTTCAGATATCGATGAGTTATTAAAAAGATGATGTATGTGGTCAACGGGGCAATGATTGTGTTGCCCACAGTGGTTGCGAGGCGTTCCGTTGTCAGATATAAAATGGGATACGCCAGCCATGAGAAAAGAATCGTTAATTTGGCAGCTTCGAATGGTTTCTTAAGTCCGTGGGGAATAAGAGTGTCATCTTTGGTAGCCTTGAAGAAACATCTGATGAAAAATGGGAGAAAAATGATCGCTCCAGCAATAAAGGAGCATGAAAATAGGTTAATGACACCGGAAAAGAACGGGTTTTCCCCTTCAATTGTTGGCATCAGAAATGAATAAAGGATAAATAACTTGGCATCTCCGCCACGCCATAGGTCGAAGTGATAGAAAACAAATCCTATCAAAATACCGATCATGCCGTTTATAAAGTGAAAGATAACATTTTCTTGGTTATTGATAACAGCAAATGAAAATGCCAGAAATCCCAAAATAGCACCGAGAAGCAAATGCTGATTGTATATTTTTCTGGATTTCAAGTCCGTGATGACTGTCATTAGACCAATAATCAGGATTACAGATAAGAAAAGAATGTTCGACGTGGAATATTGCATAATTCATACTATCTAATTCTAATATATTTGGAAAGATGAATTTTTATCAACAGAAACATCATAAATTTTAGAGCTCTTATAAATGACGTTTTGACCAATGGAATATTGATCGTTGCGGCTAATTCGACACTTCCTTAACCGGTGGCAGTATAGAACTTGTAAAAGGTGAACAATAAGTGGGGACAATAGTGTTTCAAAAGATTTCGAGATTGATCGGTCGGTTATCCTTAAGAGATAAACGATATGGCTTAACTGTGCGGTCTTGGAAGGATCATAAGAAGCTCCCCATTCTTGAAAGGAAGGATCTTAAGGAGTACATTAAGACGGGTTCGTTGACGAAAGCGTTTAACATCACAGCAACTTCTGGTTCGACGTCATCACGTATGCTCATCGCACATTCACAAGAGGCGTATGACGCGCATTTAATGAGACTGGTCAAGCTTTACCGTTTGGCTGGTATCAAAAAAGGCATGCTGTGTTTAAACCTGTGCGCTTATGAGCTTAACAGCGGAGGCAGGCTCATGGAGGCCGCATTCAAGGAAGCTGGATGTGGTGTCATTCCCATGGGCCCTCCTAATACGCCTGAAAAAGTCCTTGAGGCCGTACGGTTGGTCGGGTTGTTAAGGCCCCATTTTGTGAATGCTTACACAAACCAGCTTTTTGAGCTTTTTGCTGTCCTGGGCCGCAAGCACTCGATCAAGCGCTGTCTGGTCAACGGCGAGCCATTATGGCCAAGTTACCGCAAGCGTATCGAGAGAATGGGTGGGGTGGACGTTCATGATCATTACGGTGCTATGGAGATCTCCGGTCTTGCCGTCGCTGTCAAACCCGACGATGAATATATGCGAGTTGTCGATGACGGATTATGGCTTGAAGTCTTGGATGGCTCAGGGAAGGCATCACCGACGGGTTTCGGGGATTTATTGGTCACAGATTTAAATAATACTTGCATGCCGTTTATCCGATACCGCATCGGGGACAGGGTTGAGCTTATCCGCCGTAAAGGGGCGCTATGGATCAAGATATTAGCCCGTACCGAAGACAGTCTTTTGATCAACGGCGTTGTTGTGTTTAAGCGGGAATTGATTAAAACGGTCAACGATTTCGTCAAACACCCCCGCTTTTTCTTTCTGCTTGATAAAAACCCCTTAAAGTATCATGATACGCTCATTATCAATCTCACCGACGGCGATCCCGAAAGATTTGAGGCGCTTAAAAACGCTGTGGTGAAGGCGACCGGTCTGGACCGATGTATCGATATCAGAAATCATCAAGGGATAATCCCAAGGACTATCAATGGCAAGATCAAGTACTTCTTTGATGCCAGAAAAGAAAAAGCAAAAACTTAAGGTCCACTACACCTGGATCTATGTGACCGAGCGCTGCAATCTTCATTGCGATTATTGTTTTTTCCGGCATATGCATGGTCGGGAAATATCGATGGAGGCGGTCGAACAATTGTTCCTGCTTTTTGAACGGGAAGAAACAGCGCCGTCAACTTTGATCTTTAGCGGTGGGGAAGCTTTCCTGGCCAAAGAAAACCTCTTTAAGATCCTCAACGAAGTTCACCATCGTTTTAAGAACACTTCAAAACATATCCAAACTAACGGTGTATTGATCAATGACGCTGACATTGCCGAGTTAAAGCGGTTGAATGTCAGCTTGGAATTTGGTATCGACGGTCAGTCGGAGACGACCATCGAACACAGGTGCGGATTAAAACCGGCATCATTCAAGAAATTAACGGATACCATCGCTAAATGTGTGGCTGCTGGGATCAAATGCGGGTCGACCATGACGGTGCATCCGCATGAGGTCCAGCACATGGAAAAAGGCCTGGATTTCTTGAAGAATCTCGGGATCCCGCACGTGGATGTGACCCCGGCGGCGTTCATGCCCTGGACCCCTGAATTAGTCGCGGAGTTTAAGAAAAATTATCTGGCGTTGGCGCGCCGGCCGGAACTGCGGCGGACGATGTATGCCAATGAAGATAATGAATGGATCGGCCCCGGGGTCATGGACCTGAGCCTTCATCCGCCTGGCTATCTGTTCGGTGGGGATCCATTCCTTTGTCTGCCGGAAGAAAAGAGGGTCGAGTTCAACCTATGGAATCCCTTTAATGGGGAGTTTCGTCCGGAAATTTTTGCTATTTACCAGAATGCCTATCAAAAAGTGCACCAAGAGCATGCCAAATTGCCCTATCGTGAATTTGTGTGCCATAATTTTGAGCTGATGAATTCTATGATGGGCACACAGTATATGAATACTTGGGCGATTAACGATATCCTGCGGTTTTTGACGCGTACGCACCTGACCTTAGGGGTTAAGAAATACGGAACATGATAAGAAAGATCAATCACGTTTGGATGTTCTTTACCGACCGCTGCAATCTGGGCTG
>CAZLRE010000033.1:9528-11329 GCA_964561885.1 uncultured Planctomycetales bacterium
GGTTATAAAGCCTGAGACATTCCGGAATATTTTAAATTTCATCCGCCCAGTCGCTCCGGCGGAATTTGTTTTTTCCGGGGGCGAACCTTTGATGGACTCCGACAGCCTTAAAGAAATGATCACAATTGTCCGCGGGGAAGGGTTAAGCCGTTACATTTCCGTCCAGACGAACGCCACACTGCTTAATCCGTCTCTCATGGATTTTTTCTTGCAGCATAACGTCAATCTTGAGGTCGGAATCGACGGCGATGAAGCGACCACCCAGCGCAACAGGCCGGGTATCGGTGAGTATTATTACAGAGATATTCTTCAGGGTGTCCAATTGGCAGTCGGATCAAAAGGTCCGATGACCGCGACCATGGTGGTGCATCCGACAAGCGTTGCCAAACTTTTGAATAATGTGCAATATCTGGCGGCGATGGGCCTAAAGTCGCTGGAGGTCCATCCGGCTTTCCTGGAAATCTGGGATGATGAGTCTTCAGCTATTTTTTTGGACCAGTACCGCCGGGCCTGCGCCTGGGAATTGAAGGAGGGCCGGCAGGGCCTGATCGGACGCGGTTACAGTGAACCTGCCCGGGGGACATGGGATCTGTTATCGGTTCCCAGCGGAAAGATCTTGGCCAATTGGTTGCTGTTGTCTTTCCCTGAGGCTGTTCGCGAAGAAATGTATTTGATGGATTTTGCCCAAGGTAGTTCCGGAGAACTGCTGCCGCAGGCGGGCGCGTATTTTCAGGCGCTGGAAGATCATCTGGCTCGTCATCCGGGCTGCAGCTATCGCAGCATCAGCAATTTTAACGCTGCCTACGCGGTCCAAACCCCGCCCGGACGAAAATATGAAGAACGGGTCAGGCGTTACATCGACCTGTGTGAAAAGATTGAGGCCATTGATCAACGGATCATGGGCGCTGTATGGCAACGATAAGATATGAAAGTATTTTAGTCGAACAAGCCCTGGCGCATGAATATGCCGCCGAAATGGAAACGGCCCTCAAAAAGATGGGCGGGCTTAATGATATTAAGCCGCTTATCCGGGACTTTGAGAACGAATTCGCGAAGTATATCGGTGTCGAGCATGCCATTGCTGTCAATTCCGGCAGCGACGCGTTAAAAATGACATTGCTGGCAGCGGGGGTTGGCCCCGGGGATGAGGTCATTGTTCCCAATTTGACCTACCAGGCCGTGGCCCTGGCGGTCTTTTATTGCGGCGCCAAACCAGTGGCGGTCGACGCCCGGAGAGATGATCTGCTGATGGACCCCGCCCTTATTGAGGCAGCTCTGACCAAGCGCACAAAGGCCGTGATAGCGGCGCATATGTTCGGCCGGCCGTGTGACGTCGAGCGCATCGGCAAATTGTGCCGTGATAAAAAGATCGTGTTCATCGAGGATGTTTGTCAGGCGGAAAGCTCCAAATATAAGGGGCGCATGCTGGGAAGTTTCGGCGATATGGCGACATTCTCATTCTCCTATTACAAGCCGTTGTCCTCATGCGGAGGCGGCGGAGGGATGGTTGTTTTTAACGGCAATAAGGGAGAACGCATCCGCCACTGGATGGAAGATTGGCGCGATGACGACGAGTTGCTCAAGATTGGACAACGCTTTGCGCCGATGGCGTTTCTGGATCTTGTGGCCTTGCGGGTTAAGTTCTCTCATCTTAAAAAGATCATCAAATCGCGTCATCAGATCAAGGCGCTGTATGAACAGGGTCTGGGAAATATTAAGGAATTGACGATCTTTAAAGACCGTCCGCAGGCTGAAAGTGTAGCGCAGAATTTTGTCTTGTGTTGCAAAGACCGAGACCGTC
>CAZLRE010000034.1:0-11201 GCA_964561885.1 uncultured Planctomycetales bacterium
CATACCCTTAAATGAGCCCTTGGGCTTGACACAAACCTGGCCCGCCTTGCAGTCCTGGCTGAAATAGCACGACCTGTCCCTATAAACAGAATCCCTTTCGATCTTAACGTTCCCGGCGCTGTAACCGCTGCCCTGGCACGTGCCGTACAACGATCCCGGCTGTTTGACACACTGCCCGCCGCTGGGGCAATCGGTGTTAAAGGTGCATTTGCCCTGCTCACCGATGATCGATGATGTGCCCAGGATATTATCCTCCTGAGGAACAACCCCCGCTTTAGGCTGACAGGTCCCGTTGAGCGATCCTTTGGGAGTGACACACGTCTGGTCCTTGGAACAGTCCGATTCAAAGAAACATTTCTGCGCCCGGACATTCGAGGTCCAGACACACGTCAATACCAAGACACATATCGCGGTCTTTTTCATCATAGGTTTATTGATCTGTGATGGCCAAATACCACATCATGCCCAAATTGGCCAAAGGCACAAGAATCAAGACCCCCATCCAATTGGGTTTATTGCGGATCTTGGCAATGTCCATCCACACAATGACATCAATGGCCAGCCCGACGAGCGGGACCAAATATAAAAGCAGCCACCAAACAGGCCGCCCCGCGATCTTGCACAAAAGATAATAATTGAGAATGGGAATAAAGGCGAAATACGGATAGGCTGTGTTCGTTTTCTTGGCGATCAAAAAAACAGGATAACAGGCGATCACAAAAACAAAGCCCACCACCGCGAGCGTGATCATGGCAACCGTGACATATTGGGTTGGGGTCATGCGTTTCTTTACGGGACTACGCTCCAACGTCGCCGGCGCGGGATCTGCGGGAGCGCTGAGCTGTTCGGATAGAACAGGCGACCCCGTTTCAACCGCTTGAACGACTTCTTCAAGCTTCTGGGCTTGGGCCTCGGCAGCGGCTTCGATGACCGGCTGGGCGGTCTCAGCCATTTCTTGCGTATTGGCAGAATCTGCCTTTGGGGGTGCACTGACCGCTTTGACCTCAGCCGGCGCCGGAATGTCGAGCGGTTTTCCGTCGATGGAACGGATCTCATCCAGGTAATACGTCACATCCACGCCGCTTGTGCGGATCCTGATCTTATTGTCCGACCTCTCAAATATATTTCCTTTGATCTTCATGCCGCTGTTAAGGACAATTTCCTCCGCAGACACAGGACCGGCCAGAACAAAAATACACATAAGCAGAACAAGATTCTTCAGCATATCAACCCTTTCATGATTCCTTGATCGCCAGCGGCGCGTATCCTTCATTTAAACTCGTGAGAAAATAAAGCGCGAACGCGCGGAAAAACACCGCGCACGGCAGGACGATCGACAATAAGATGACCACAAAAACTATGGCAAGCGGGATCCCGGCGCCGATGGCGAACCCGATGAATAATATCTTGGCCTTAAGCAATAACGCGAAGATCAGATATCCGATCCCGTAAATGAGCGCACCCAGAAGGCCGCCCGCAAGAAGGACGCCTAGAAAAACGATCCCCTCCAGGATCGAGCAGACGATCCCCAAACCAAAAAAGACCAGCAAATAGACCCAAAATTCCCCGCGCTGGTTTTTATAGATCGCGCTGAACTTATCCCAGGACGGCAAATAGGTCTGGCGGTCGATCATCATGATCGGGACCACAAAGTGTTCGACATAAACGTTCCAGATGGCAACGACCACGATCGCCGCGATGAACACTATCACGGCTGCGATCAGGCTTGTCAGCGCCCCCGCGGTCATGGCGACGTCTCCTTTAAAGATCCCTGCCCAGGCTGCCGAGCCGGCGATCCAGAAAACGAACAAACCCATGAAAGCAAGGACCAACAGTCCAACGACGATGGAAAGTTTGAAAATTGAATTCCCTTCTTTGCGGTATTCATGAAACGGTTTCTTGATCACTGCTTCATTATGGATCACGGCATGGAGCCAAATGAACTTAAAACGCGCGCTCAACCACGACATGACCACAATAAGACCTGTCAAAAGAATTACCGACAGAGTGATGACCGCCGCCAATGTTCCGGGCGGATACTCTGAGGCTTCTTTCCATATCTCCCGCATCACTTCTTTAAATTCTTTAGAAGGCCGCTGTATTCTTTCCGGTGTGACGGCCGGCCCAGGTGCTTGATCCTCTATCCCTGCGGAAACATCCTGAATATTTTCAAGCGCAGCCTCGGCTTTATTGGACGACGATCCGGAGCTGCCGCTTCCCCATCCGCCCCCGGAGACCGCCCCGGCCAGGATCGCGATAAACAGAAGCTTCAGCCATTTCTTGAGAACGAACGGCTGAAAAAGAATGAGCTTCGTGCGCTCAACGCTCAATGTGATCAGATCGACCATTTTAACCGTTCGCATAAGAGATCCCTTGAAATTACGCCGGCAGATACTTCGCCGACCGCAAATTCTTCTCAAGATGAAAAACCAGAAAATTGTTAAGCACGAATTTGAGCTCTTTTTGGATCAGCCCTGAAAGCCCGAGCTTCAGGCTTTTCTCCCACTCGCTTTGTTCGATATGCAAAATAGAGGCGACCGTGCCGCGCGAAACCAGCGAAGCATCCGTGCCCGACGGCCGGCATACACTGCAGATCAAACCTCCCAGCTGCATGCTAAAACGGGTTTCGCCGTGGACTTTCTTGGCGCAGCGGACACAGGTGTCCAAGTGCGGACGGAACCCCGAATACAACAGCGTCTTGATCTGGAACACATGGACCAGTTTATTAATATCGCTCACCTTCGCCAGACTGGCGAAATACTGACACATCAGTTCATAGATATCATCGTTGCGCTGTTCAATGGGCATGATCGCATCGACAAGTTCAAGGATATAGCTGGCGGCCGTGAGTTTCTTGAAATCCTGGCGCACCGGCCAATAATATTCCTTCATGTCGCATTGGCTCACCAGATGAATGTCCGAATTGCGGTATTGATAAAACACAATGTCATTCACGGAGAACTTATCGACGCTGCTTCCGAATTTCCGGGGGTCTTTGCGGATACCTTTAAGGACACCTTTGACCTTGCCGAACTCACGGGTATAGAACGTGACGATCTTGCTCGTTTCGCGGAAATCAAAACTTTTGAGAACAATCGCTTCGGTTTTTACGATCATAGCAACAGATATGGTATTGGATGATTTTGTGCGAATTGCTTCTTTATTATCTCAAAAAAATGCGCGTCGTCACCCATTTCAATAAAAATATAGGGGAGGCTTTTAAAGCCTCCCCTGCGGATCAAAGATCGATCACAATAACGATCAATATTCCCTGACAACATTGAGCAACTTGCCGATGATGGTCACGTTCTCGGTCACAGCGATAGGCTCAAATTGTGGATTGGCCGGGTTCAGGAAATATTTTTCGCCTTTCTTGACCAGACGTTTGATCGTCGCCTCTTCACCCACCATAGCGACCACGATATCACCGACCTTGGCAAAATCCTGGCGTTTGATGATGGCAAAATCACCTGCCATAATGCCGGCCTCGAACATGCTGTCGCCCTTGACGCGCAGCGCGAATATATCCGGCTCCGGGAAAATGATCTTGTCCAGGTTCAGATATCCCATCAAGTCTTCGACCGCGTACACGGGATTACCCGCCTGGACGCGGCCAAGCACAGGCAGCTGGCACATGGCCTCACGGATCAGTTCAATGGCGCGCGACTTCCCTTCCGCGACACGGATATAACCTTTGGTGGTCAGCGCCTTGAGATAATCCCTGACCGTTCCCGTGGAGGAAAAACCGAAATGGCTGGCGATCTCGCGGATGGTGGGCGCGATATTTCTGGCGCGCACTTCACTATAAATGAACTTCAAAACATCTTTTTGCTTTTGGGTGAGAGTGGTATTTTCATTCATGCGATTAAGCTACCATTCATTTGTGTGGGTTTCAATCATTTTTTTAAAATTTCTCTTTGAAACATACAATATTCCATAAATCTTTAATACTTTGGCCGAACCTATGTCTTTACCCGATAGATCTCGCATGCTATAATCCGGGCAATGTACACAAATTTTTATCAGCTCAATGAAAGCCCGTTTAACATCACTTCCGACCCCTCTTTTTTCTTCGGAAGCTCTGTTCACGAAGAAGCCTTTTCCAACATTCTCTACGGCATTATCGCCCGCAAGGGCATATTGGTTTTGACCGGCGAGATCGGCACCGGCAAAACTACTCTGTGCCGTGCGCTTCTCAATCGCCTCGATGACCGCGTCAAAACCGCTTTTATATTGAATCCCAGTTTCTCAGATGTTGAACTGCTGCAACTGATCCTGCGCGATCTGGGCATCAGCGATCACACCGCCTCCAATAAACTCGAACTCATTGACAGCCTCAACCGATTCCTTTTGGAACAATCAGCCCAGGGCAATAATGTAGCCATCATCATTGATGAAGCTCAGACCCTCAACGTTAAACAGCTCGAAGAAGTCAGGCTATTGTCCAATCTGGAAACCGAGAAACACAAACTCTTGCAGATACTCCTCGTCGGTCAGCCGGAACTTTTCGATAAGTTGAAACTGCCGGAACTGCGACAGCTCAATCAGCGCGTCTCGGTGCGTTACAACATCATTCCCCTGCAGCTGGATGATGTGAAGAATTATATCCAACACCGCTTGAAAACAGCGGGCGCTTTGAGTAGAATCCAATTTACAGAAGAGGCGTTTGAAGCAGTTTACCGGCATTCCAACGGTGTTCCTCGCCTGATCAATGTGATCTGTGATCGTGCGCTGTTGGCGGGATTCGTTAAAGACAGTTTCGTTATCGACGAAAACTTAATCCATCAAGCCGCGCGGGAGGTTATTGGCTCATGAGTATCATCAACGATGCCCTAAAAAAGTTGCAAGCTCAACTCTCACATGCACAGGTCCAATCCGCTGATATTCAAAGCTCCGGTCCCTCAGCCCCGTTGACCGCATCCCAGCAGGCCGGATTTGAACCCGCGCCTTCGCTTTATTCGTCTTCCAATGCGCCCCAGCCAAAACCCGCGGAAAAAAGCAGCGGATCGAAGCTTGCGATCATCCTCGGACTTTTATGCCTGCTGACCGCGTTGTTCGCGCCCATCGTCAACAAACAATCGGTCATCGGCATGCTGCTGACCAAGATACCCAAGAGGGCCACGGTCGCCACCGCGCAACCCATCCAAATAACGCCGCCCAAGCCAGCGCCGATCGTCAACACAACGCCGGCCCCCGAACAGAAACAGCAGCCGATCCAGCAGATCGTCAAAAATCTGACCGCCCCGATCACTAAACCGCAAATCAATACCTCAAGCCGCATCATCATTAACGGAATCATGACGCGCGGTGAAGATAATCTGGCTTTGATCGACGGACAAGTTTATGAGGAAGGCGAAGTGGTTGACGGGGTCAAGATCCTGAAGATCACCCCGAAAGGCGTTACGGTCCTGGATAACGGTGAAGAACGATTCGTTAAGGTGATGGGGCAATAACTGATTAATCTCTGAATTTCTGGATAGCTTCCTTGATCAGCGGCATTGAAATCCCGGACACAACCGCAACACTCCCTATCCTCCGAGGCAACACAAAACGGTTCTCTCCAGCCACAAACTTCTTGTCATGACGCATGGCGCTGAGGATCTTCTCCTGGGAAACACCCGAGAATCTCTCCGGCAATCCGATGAGCGACAACAAGCGATTGAGCCTTAGGGCATCTGCAGGCCCGAACAATCCCTTTTTGCAAGAGATGTGCGCCGCCATGCGCATTCCGAGCGCGACCGCTTCGCCGTGATGATAACGATGGTAGCCGGCCGCATTCTCCAAAGCATGCCCGAGCGTATGACCAAAATTCAGGATCGTGCGCAGGCCTTTGGTTTCCTTTTCATCCTTTGATACGACGTCTGCCTTGATCCGCGAACAGGCCAGGACCACCTTGGTTAATACCTCACCGTCCAGCGACAGGAACCGGCCGTAATTCTTCTCTAAATAAGCGAATAACGCGCGGTCCACAATGACACCGTATTTGACCGCTTCAGCCAGGCCGTTTCTGATCTGACGTTTATCCAGAGTTGTCAGAAAATTCACATCGCTAACAACCGCTTTCGGTTGATGGAATGCACCGGCCAGATTCTTGCCGACCGAAAGATCAACGCCGACCTTTCCCCCGATCGCGGAATCGATCTGGGCCAAAAGTGTTGTCGGAATCTGCACATAGGGAACGCCCCTTTTGTAAATGGCCGCCACAAAACCGGCCAGATCACCGACGACCCCGCCGCCCAAAGCAATGATAAAGACCTCCCGGTCAACGTCATAAGCCGCGATCTCTTCGACCAATCGCATCGCCACATCCGCCGACTTGCTTTTTTCCCCGGCGGCAACGGAAAATATCTTGACGGAAAATCCCCTGCTCTTTAAGGCCGAGGCCACTTTCTTGGCATATAACTTTTCGACAGACTTATCCGTGATCACCACCGCATCATGGCCGATCTTAAGCTTCTTTAAGATCCCGGGCAAACCGGAAAGAATACCGGAACCGATCACGATCGGATAACTGTTATTCTTTAAAAGCACACGCACAGTATTCATGGACGAACCCCCAAAAAAGCTGTTAAAACATCAACGACCGGATAAATAAAACGTAAAAGCCCGACCTGCAGCAAGATCAGAACGAACAATATCCCGTATGGCTCCAATCGGTTATAGAGGATCGCAGCCTCTCTGGGCAAGAAACCCGAGACGATGCGCGAGCCGTCCAATGGCGGGATCGGGATCATATTAAAAACAGCCAAGACCAGATTCAGCTCAACCGCCCAAAATAAAACCGCATTGGCAAATGACGGAAGTGATCCCGAACGCAAAACCAAAGCGAGCAATACCGCCAGCACAATATTGATGGCCGGACCTGCCGCTGCGACGAGCATCATATCACGTCTGGGCTGGCGCAGCCTGGCGAAATTCACTGGAACAGGTTTAGCCCAACCGAACAACAGTAACGAACGCGTCCATCCGCTCAAATACGCGAACAATAAAAACCCGGGGATGATGATGCTTCCCACAGGGTCGATGTGTTTCAAAGGATTGAGCGTCAATCGTCCCAAGAGTTTCGCCGTCGGGTCGCCCAAACGGTTCGCCGTCCAACCATGGGCATACTCATGCAGGATGATGGCGGGAACTAACGCGATGCCGATAACTAAAATGATTTCGATCATTAAACCCGAATTTTCCATTAAAAGCGGTGAAATTATCGATTACTTTGAACACTGAATTGTTGAGTATTAATTCCGGATTACAGGACGAGCTGGAATTTTCTGACCGCAATGACGGGGTACGGCAAGGACGCGACACCCGGGACAAGACCTCCGTCCACATGAACATGGTCGCGGGTAAACTTCCCGATCACCGCAGGGTCGATCTGAAGATAATAGGTCTTGCCGTCCTTGGTCGTCAATTGATAGGCCGCATTATTAAGCATCTGGGACGCCGGGACAGGCTCGATCACCCCTTTGACGGATACGGGCGCCAAATTTGAGAATTGAACTCCTTCAGAGACCACAGGCTTGGCCTCTTCGACCGACGAGGCTGTGACCGCCACCAACCCGAGACTATCCATGGATGGGATCTTGTCGGAAAGAAAACTTACAAAATCTTTGGACACCCACCCGCGCATCCCTTCCAGAGGAACGATCTGGAACCAGTCATCCATTTTATTAACGAGCCGGACATACTGGCCATTTTCGAGCTGGCCCAATGCCGAGAAATTGGTACCCCGTCCGGCACGTACATTGACCCTGTTGGCCGAAACCCGGCCGATCTGGTCGTTCTCAATGGTCAGATAATCGATCCGGACATAGGCCTTGGCGGTCGATGGAAGCTGTATCTTGTACCACCCGTATTGCTCCTCGAAAACGATGACCTTCGTGCCCTGGGGAACGATGTCCACGCGTTCAAAATTCACATTCTGCCCGGCTCGGATGCTGACTTTGTCGGCGGTTATCTCCCCCAAAAAAGGGAAATGCTCTTTTGCCAGCACCAAATTTGATGGACAAAAGAGCATTAAACCTAAAAGGACTATTCGATGGATCATGGCCCTACAGCAGAGAAACTATTTTTTAGCCGCGGGTTTAGCGGCGGGTTTGGCAGCGGCAGCAGGAGCAGCGGCGGCGCCAGCAGCAGGAGCAGCAGCACCTTCGGCAGGAGCGGCTTCGGCTACTTTCTTTTTGGCTTTGATGCGGACGATCTTTGTCTTCGGCAACGCGGTGACGCTGGAAGAATCGGTCCACAAACCTTTTTTCATGAGCTCCTTGATGCGCTCAATACGGGACATAACGGTCCGCTGGGCGGAACCGGCTTTGTCGATCTTTAATGATGGGTGTAATGACATATCACATACTCCTTACTAAACAGTCTTTATATTTTGATTTCAGCTTGGCGGTCATGGCCACAGCTTCCTGCTTTTTGTTAAACCTGCCGATACAGAGGATGACATATTTGCCCTTCTGTATCACCATAGTTTGGTAGCCTTTCTTTTCCAGGTCTTGGGCCACCCGTTTGGCGAATTTCTCATCGGCATAGGACGCCACCTGAACCGTATACTTAAAATCCGGATCCGCCTTCAGAGGTTTTTGCTCGATCACAGGCGCTGAGACAACAGGTTGGACTGGCTGCAGTTGGGTTTGCTGGGAAACCATGTTCCCTGCTGCCACTTGAACCGGCGCCTTGGGTTCTGCGACCTGGGCGGATACAGCAGCCGCAGGAGCTTGGGCCACCAAAGGCTTAACCTGAGCCCTCTCCTTGAATTGGGCGGCCATGACAAATTTCCCGCGCTCAACTCCAAGAGAATAAGCAAAAACAGCAAGCATTATACATAAAATGCTCAAAACCACAAGGTTTTCGATGGTGAGGGTCAAATTGGCCAAAAAGAGCCTCGGCTTGTTCGCATCTTCCCCGGCCGCGGACTGTCCGGGGAATAATTCAAACTGGGGTTGCTTATAATTGATATTCACGGTATCGCCCTTTGGTAAATTTAATTGAAAAGTACATGAAAATTAATCTTTATATAAAAAGTCTGACGCCTCTTTGTTTAGAGAGGATCGAACGATCAGTGAAATTCTTACGGGTAAGAAACGCCCTCATTATAGGGCTAGCGGGAGATCAAACTCAAGAATTTTCTAAATTTTTTTTCACGGTAAAGCTCGAGAAATGCCTCGACGACCTTCGGGTCGAATTGTGTTCCGGAGTGCTTCATCAGTTCCTGCACCGCGCTCTCGACGGAGATCTTGCGCCGGTAGGGACGTTCGGTGACCATCGATTCAAATGCGTCGACGACAGCCATGATGCGGGCCCCCAAAGGTATCTGTTCTCTTTTGAGCCCCGACGGATAGCCTGTGCCGTCGTACTTTTCACGGTGATAAAGGATGATCGGCAGGATCGGCTGAAGGAACTCGACGGGCTTGATCAATGCCGCGCTTCTCTTGGGAATATCGCGGATGATCTTGAACTCTTCGGGTGTCAGCTGGCTTCGCTTGGAGAGGATCTCATAAGGAATATCAATGACCCCGGTCTCGTGCAGGATGCTGGCATATTCCAGACGGCGGATGCCTTCCTGTCCGACGTGAAGACGTTCCGCAAGGCTCTTGATGATCTTGAAATACACGGGCCGGTTCATACCTTCAAAATGCGGATGCTTAGCGAGCATATGCCCGATAAAATGCGTGCTTCCCAAAATAGCGCGTTCCTGCTCCTCGTAGTGCTGAAGGCTTTTGATCGCGGTCACCGCCTGCTCGGCAAAAACCGTGAGCAGCTCACGGTCGAACTCGGTGAATGCCGGTTCGTTCTTCCGGCGCTTGATGAAAATGGCGCCGCTGATATCATCCCCGACCAGCGGAAGCCCGATCATGTGCTTGTCGAATAAGGCCACCCCCCGCGTCACCTTGAGCTCACGGTCGGAAAGATGGGCAAAGTCCTTTTTCTTGTCGAGAAAGATGTTGATCTTGTTCTCGAACAACGCGATCATCTGAATGTTGCGCTTGATAGGATCAAGGATGTAAACGCTGGCGGATGAAGCCTTGATGAACTGGCATAACAGACGCGTCAGACGCAGGGAAAGTTCTTTGACGTTATACGTTGAATTCACCAGACGGTAAACCATGTGGACCGCGGAAAGGATCATCCGGTATTTCTTAACATCCGCGTTGCGTTCTTTTTTATCGCCGTCCATCCGTCACACCTTCTGGTAAGGTTCAAATAGTTTTTTATGCTCATCAAGCGCGAAGCGATCGGTCATGGAAGCCACGTAATCACAGATCAGTTCATACAGCGCGCTTTTGGCATAGCGCCGGTCGCGCTGGTAGATCGCGTAAGGCAACTGCTTCGGGTTCTCGACGTAAACCTCGAAAATACCTTTAAGGATACGCCGGGCTTTGGTCGTCATGCGTTCAACGCGGTAGTGGTGGTACAATTTTTCATTGAGTATGGACTGCAAATGATTGCGTTCCTCCGCCATGGTCTTGCTGAATCCGATGAGCGGTTCGGCGGATTTCCTGGGGCCGCGCGAAAGACGGAAGTTATAGTCTTTAACCTCATCGGAACTTTGAAAGCCCGCTTTAGTGATCCTTTCCTCGGTGGCATCCAGGAAATCTTTGACCTGCATATCGATCAGCATCTTGACGACCTGATACTTGAACATCTCCTGATTCCCGGTCTGGGGCACGCCGCCGATCTTATGCACGGCCTTCTTCCACAGTTCGCTTTCCATCAGATCATCGCGCGTGATGCACCCGGAAGTCAAACCATCGTCGATGTCGTGGTTCAAATACGCGAGTGAATCAGCCACATCCACCACTTGCGCCTCAAAGGTCGGGCCTTCATCCTGAATGATCCGGTCCTTGATGTCCTTGAATGTCCCCGGATCATCAAAGACCGTCTGGTGCTTGAGGATCCCGATCAGGACTTCGTTGGTGAGGTTCAAACCATCGAAATCAGGATAACGCTTTTCAAATTTGGTCACAATATCGAAACTGCGCACGTTATGGTTGAATTTTTTACAGCCCGCCTCCTGCATGATCGCGTTTAACGCATCCTCACCGGCATGGCCGAACGGCGGATGACCAAGGTCATGGGCTAGCGCGACCGCCTCGATCAAATCCTCGTTCAAACGCAGATTGCGTCCGATGGTGCGTGCCAGCTGGGCGACCTCGATCGTGTGGGTAAGACGCGTGCGATGATAATCCCCTTCGAAAATG
>CAZLRE010000035.1:0-9272 GCA_964561885.1 uncultured Planctomycetales bacterium
GGTTGCCTAAACCAACAATTAACCGGGTCTCAGCCAAAGTGACCTCAAACATGTTGATGGAAAATGGTTGATTGTAACCATCTTCCATCCACTATCAACCAACAACCGATGTTACTTTTTCTTTTCTTCCGGCTTCTTGGCGGCATCCGCAGCACCCGCAGCCTTAGGAGCTTCTTCGTCCTTCTTCTTTTCCTTAATGACTTCAACTTCAGCAGGAGCGGCCTGATCCTCAGGCTTGATCTCCTGGGTCGAACCGGCAACAGAAACAACGACCGATTCCGGGTCCTGTTCCGTGCGGACGCCCGCAGGAAGCTTGATGTCTTTGACGTGGATGGCATCATGGATACCCAAATTCGTAATATCGACTTCCAGGTGGTGCGGGATGTTCGTCGGCAAACAGATGACTTCCAGTTCCCACAAATGATGCTCCAGCGTACCGCTGTCGCGCTTGACGCCGACGGCCTCGCCCTTGGTCGTAATGGTGACTTTGACGTTGATTTCTTTGGTCAGGTCAATGCGGTGAAAATCGATATGCAGGATCTGGTCATGGACCGGATGGATCTGAACATCGCGGACGATCGCCGGATAATCGCTTAACTTCTTGGTGCCGTCCATCACGTTAAGATGAAAGATCACGTTCTCACCCTGATGCTGACGGGCGATGCGTTCATATATTCTCCGGTCGGCCTGGATAGCGGCGGGTTTCTGGCCTGCGCCGTAGACAACGGCGGGAATGCCGTTCTGCCGACGGACTTTTCTGACCTCATTACTGCCTGTTTTTTTTCTTAACTGCACATCTAATTGAATCTGTTCCATGGAATTACCCTCTTCTCACTGTTATTTCGGTTCTTCAAACAAACTGCTGATTGACTCTTCGTTATGAATACGTCCAATCGCGTCCGCCAAAAGCTGCGCCACCGACAAGACTTTGACTTTTGGATTCTTTTCCGGATTTTTCAACGGGATACTATCGGTAATCACCACTTCTTTTAAAACTGAACACCCGCGAATGCGTTCCAGGGCCGGCCCGGATAAAATTCCGTGGCTGACCGCGGCATAAAGACTTTTAACACCTTTTTTCCTCAAGACTTCGGCGGCCTCGATCATCGACCCGCCTGTGGCGATGATATCATCGACCATGATCGCGTTCTTGCCGCGGACATTACCCAAGACATGCATGACCTCTGTTTTTTCAGGAGAGGCTCTGCGCTTGTCCACGATCGCAAGCCCTGCCCCCAAACGTTTGGCATACGCACGGGCCATTTTTAAGCCTCCCACGTCCGGAGAAACCACGACCATATTTTTCAGCTTCTTGCCTAAGAAATAATCACAAAGAACGTTGATGGCATACAAATGATCTACCGGAATATCAAAAAATCCCTGGATCTGATTAGCATGCAGATCCATACAAAGCACTCGGTTCGTCCCGGCGGCATAAATCAGATTGGCCACCAGCTTTGCCGTGATCGGAACGCGCGGCTGATCTTTGCGGTCCTGACGCGCGTAACCATAATAAGGAATGACCGCTGTGATGCGTTTGGCCGAAGCCCTGCGGGCCGCATCGATCAGGATCAACAGTTCCATCAAATTCTCATTCGTCGGCGGACATGTCGGCTGGATGATGAACACATCCTTGCCTCGGATGTTCTCTTTGATCTGGACCCTGATCTCGCCTTCGCTGAAACGACCCACCAGAACTTCCGTGACCGGTATACCCAAACACTTGCAGATGTTTTCAGCCAATTGCGGGTTCGCGTTCCCGCAGAAAATCGACAGTCCGTCCATGTCTAAGCTTTCTTTCTTTTGGTAAGAACAGAATTTTCTGAAAATATTCTGGCCGGCACACCGACGGCCAACCCACGGGCCGGGACTTTTTTTCCTCTGGTCACAACGCTTCCCGCTCCGACAACCGCTTTAGAACCGATACTCACCGGGGCGACCAACACAGCATCAGACCCGACAAAAGCACCGTCGCCGATCAAAGTCTTATTTTTCTCTTTGCCGTCATAATTAGCGGTCACGCAGCCGGCGCCTATATTAGCGTTCTTCCCGACCGTTGTGTCCCCTAAAAACCCAAAATGCTTCATCAGTGTTCCCTCGCCGATCTTAGACCGGGAAATCTCGCCGAAATTACCGACTTCCGCTTTATTGCCGATCGTCGAACCCGGACGGATCCTGGCAAACGGTCCGATGGAACACGCCTGACCGATCCTGACGCCGCTTTGGATAACCGTGAACGGATGGATGGTCGTGTCCTGACCGATTGTCACATCATCATCGATAAAAGTCGTTCTCGGATCAACGATCGTGACCCCGTTTAACATTAAACGCTTGAGGGTCCTTTGTCTTAAGATCGATTCACACAATGCCAGATCTTCACGGGTATTGACCCCGAAGGCAACATTCGGATCATCCGTTACGACCGTTTCAACTTTCTGTCCATGGTTAAGTAACAGCTCAACGATATCCGTCAGATAAAATTCTTTCTTCTTGGGGTTTAACTGTACTTTCTTCAGGGTTTCAAAAAGCAACGGTGAACGGAAACAATACACACCGACGTTGATCTCATTGATCGCTTGCTCTTCGGGAGTGGCGTCCTTATATTCTCGGATGGCGGCGATCGCATCATTGTCATCACGGATGATGCGGCCGTAAGTGCCCGGCTGCGGGATCTTTGCGGTCAAAACCGTGCAGGCGGACTTGGTCCGAAGATGCGTTGTCACCAGCCGGCGGATAATGGCACGATCCAGCAGCGGTGTATCACCGCACAAAATAAGCACATGTCCTTTATAACTCTTAAGCCGGGATGAGACTGACCGCACCGCGTCGGCCGTTCCCAGCAATTGTTTCTGAATGGCAACATCGGCCTGACCGCGAACGCAAGCCTCCACCATTTCGCTTTTATGCCCGACGACAACATACGTTTTCAAAGAACGCAAAGATCGAACAACATCTAAAACATACTGGATGACCGGTTTTCCGGCGACCTTATGGAGGACTTTGGGCAACTGCGACTTCATGCGCGTGCCTTTACCCGCCGCTAAAATAATGGTCCGAAATTCGTTCATCGCTAATCTTATCCTGCTTCGCTCCCGATCTGTTGCCTGCCTGTCGGCAGACAGGTCGGGAACTTCGCAGGACAACAGTCTTCGTTCCCTAAAAGTTAACCAGGCGAAGTTCAACACAACTGTGTTGAACGAAGACTGGCTGCCCAGCCAGGGCTCGAACCTGGAAACCGAGATCCAAAATCTCGTGTGTTACCGATTACACCACCGGGCAACTATCGTTTTCAATGTTTTTCTGCACGCGGTGGCGGACTGCTGCCACACACCAAATATCTGTCACAAAAATACGCTTGGAACAACCAGAAATCCCCTATAAAAAGGCATTTCTATAAAGTACTGACCACATAAACCTGCTTATAACGGCGCTTTAAAATGGATGCGATCTCATCCGCTTTCTTTTTTGATTGCACGACGGAAAAGATCGAAGGCCCACTGCCGGAAAAGGCGACACCGGCCACATCCAAAGATGCGATTTTTTCTTTTATTTTCAACAAATTCGGCTTTAGATGTGCGATCGGCACCTCCAGATCATTGCAAAGCACGGAACCGACCCCGCGCACATCATTTTTCCGCAAATAATGAGTCAGAATACTAACATCATCACCAAACTTTGTCAACTTTAAATTCATGGCCCCGTAGACCTTAGGGGTGAGCATCCTGACTTTCGGGACCACGAGAACATGCCAGAGTTTAGCCCTCAGATCAAGCCTCCGGATGACCTCTCCCCGGCCGGTTCCCAAACCCCAAGGGCAGTCATAAAGAAAGAACGCCACATCGCTTCCGACCTTGCAGGCATACTCCACAAGGCCTTTTCTGTCTAACCCAAGCTGCCAAAACTGGTTTAATCCCGACAAAACAGTTGCCGCGTTACTTGACCCCCCGGCCAATCCGGCGGCAACGGGAATGCGCTTGCGTATCCGGATCTCAACCCCCTGCGTAATTCCGAAATCCTTCTTAAGCATGGCTGCTACTTTATAAACAAGATTCTTGGGGCCTTTAGGGACCTGGGGATGATCGCAAACGATGCGGATCCTGCCCGACGGCTCTTGGGATAAACGGATATCATCACTCAGATCAATCCGCTCAAAAACGGTCTTAAGCTCATGATAACCGTCCGGACGCTTTGCGATGACTTTCAGGTAAAGGTTGAGTTTTGCCGGGGAACGTAACGTAAGTGGTCTCATAGCGCAATAGACTGAGCGTCCTGTTTCATTGTTGTTGACCGGAATTCTCCGGCGTATTGCGTTTCAAACGTTCGATCTTTTCTAAAAGATCCTTCTGGTCGGGATTAACGGCGATGGATTTCTTCCAATATTCCTGCGCTTGCTGCGGTTTTCTTAAAGCAAGATACACATCACCGATATGCTCGAAAATGACCGGATCCTTGAGCCTTTCGCTAGCCTTTAAAAGCGTTGCCAGGGCTTCGTCATATCTTCCCTGTTTGTAATACACCCAACCCAGGCTGTCGAGATAAGCGGCGCTGTCAGGCGCGATCGCAAGCGCTCGGCTGACAAGCTTCATGGCCTCATCCAGGTTGTTGCCCTGTTCGGCGTAAATGTATCCGAGCGAATTCAAGACCCCGTCGTGATCAGGGTCGATCTCCAAGGCTTTCTTAAATATCTCGATCGCCTTGTCGGTTTGCTCAACATCGACATACAGCGCACCCAAAAAATACATCATCTCTGTATTCTGAGGCTGCAAGGTCAGGATCTTATTGAACTGTTCGATGGCTTTGGCAAAGTCACGCCGGGCGTAATACAGCTGGCCCAGATAAAAATACAGATCGATATTATCCGGACTTTCGTTCGCAAGCGATTTTAAAATGATCTCATATTCCGCTGCGGCGTTATCAAATTTCTTCTGGCTTGAATAAATGAGGGCAAGCAAATAGCGGGACTGGACATCATCAGGATTTAGATCCGGAATAACAGACAGCTGATCAATGGCATCGTCAAACCGCCCGAGACGGGTCAAATTTGTCCCTAAACGGAACCTCGTCAGAAAACTCGCCGGATCATAGGTCACCGCCTGCTGATATTCACCGACAGCTTGAACGGTCAAACCGTGAAGATCGCAGATCGAACCCATGATGTGATGGGCGATCGCCCTGGCCATCCTTAACCGCTGGGCCGGTTCATCGGCAAAAACCGGACGCGATGGAAGGGCCAACAAGGCCGCCCCCAGCAAACAGGAGAGGATCGTTGTTGATAAGGATTGTCTTCGCACGCGCGGGTCCTTCTATGGGAGAGATGCCGCCAGCGATCACGATCATATAGCAGACCGCTGGCGTAGCCTTAGACTGGGATCATCCAACAAGGCAATATCCGCAAGATACTTTTTTGTTCCTAGACCATTGACACAAAACGGCCAAAAAACAGGTCAGCGTCTTAAGGATATTAACGTGTGGCGCGTTTCTTCAAATGGCGCAATGCCTTTCGAAGCTTTTTGCGTTTGTGGGTGCGAATTTTTCTGAGTTTTCGTTTTCTGCCGCAGGGCATGTGTTTATCCTCGTGGTTCTTGAATACGTACGGGCGGGGTTCACTCCGCCCCTACTCTAATATATGGTTAATAGATCAATTTATTCAAGGCATACTCTATGATGCCCTGAGCGCCGGCCTCTTTTAGCTCGGGGATCAAATGGCGCACAGTCCCTTCATCGATCACCGTTTCAACCGCAACCCAGCCCTCCTTGGCCAAAGGAGCAATGGTAGGATTCTTCAGCGCCGTCAAGAGGTCCAATATCTTTTTGAGATCCTTTTCCGCTACGTTCATTTTCAGACCGACCATGTTGTTGGCCGCAAGCGCGCCTTTAAGAAGCAGAATGACTTGCTCCATCTTTTTCTTTTTCCATGGATCTTTGACCGCTTGTTTGTTGGCGATAAATTGGGTGGTCGATTCACACAATGTCTCAACGATGCGCAATTTGTTGGCCTTAAGACTGCTGCCGGTTTCGGTCAGCTCAACGATCGCATCCACCAGGCCGGAGGCGACCTTGGCTTCTGTGGCTCCCCAGGAAAATTCCACATCTGCGGTGACTTTGTGTTTCTTCAAATATTGGCGGGTAAATCCGACGAGCTCGGTTGCGATCTTCTTGCCTTGAAGGTCTTTGACCGACTTGATCGGGGAATCTTCCGGAACAGCCAAAACCCAGCGGACCTTGGTCGCGCTTTGCTTGGAGTAAACCAACTCGGCCAGAGAATCCACTTTGGATTGGTTCTCCAACACCCAGTCGGCGCCGGTGATGCCGCAATCTAAGGTCTGATCCTCAACATAACGGGACATCTCCTGGGCCCTTAACAAGACCGGCTGGATCTCGTCATCATCGATATGGGGAAAATAGGAACGGCTGGAAACGATCACCTTGAATCCGGCGCGTTCGAAAAGCTGGACGGTGGCGTCCTGCAGACTTCCTTTGGGCAAACCTAACTTTAGCTTTTTCATGGGTTTATCTTTCCTAATGAAACTGAATTTCGGGCATCTTGAAAAACAGGCGGTATTATAACTACGGACTTTTGAAATGTAAAGCTATTCTTCTTCGCATGAGCGATGAATCGCGATGTGCTTCGAAGCAATATTCTGCTTCTCGAGGAATGATTGCTGCGAAGCTCAAGAATTGATCCCTGGCTAGAGCGAAGCAGAATAATTTCTTGACGCCACCGCTGGAATATTAATATTCCTTGTCAAAATAAAAAAGCTTCGTATATAATCATGGTCATTTTATGAACAACTAATTATGAGGTTGATCCAATATGCTTAAAGTATTTAGAAAAGAAGGCGTCCTGAAAAAGATCCTGTGGTTTTTGGCCGCCCTTATCATCATCAGCTTTGTTTTCTTCCCTGCATTCTCAACCACCGTGAGCCAGGACCCTTCGTCCGTGGCCGGCCGGGCATTCGGCAAAAAGATCTCGATCACCGATTTCCAAAAGCATTACAACAACACCCGCGACCAGGCGATCATGATCCACGGAGAGAATTTCTTCAAGATGGGCTCTTTCCTTAATCTTGAAGGCGAAACATGGGACAGGATCGTACTGCTTGAGGAAGCCAAACGCCGGCGCATCACGGTCAAGGACACCGATATCATTGATTTCATCAAAACGCTCAAGATGTTCCAGAGAAACGGTGAATTTGACGACCTGCTGTACAAAGACCTCTTGCGGTTCATTTTCCGCCGCTCTCCGCGCGATTTTGAGGAAGGCATGCGCGATCAGTTAAAGATCATGAAATTGTTCGAGCAAGTCACGGCTTCGATGACCATCAACGAAAAAGAGATACGGGAAGCCTACCGCAAAGATAACGAGAAGATCCAGGTCAGTTACGTGCTTTTCCCTCCTTCTGATTTTATGGACGGGATCACCGTGACCGACGCGGAAGCAAAATCTTATTTTGAGAGCAACAACCAGGATTTCATGACCGCCCCCTCCTTGAACATCGCATACATCAGCCTGGATTATCCCGCGGATGCCAAAGAGGAAGACAAAAAATCCGTCAAAGACAAAGCGTACGAGATCACGTCCAAATTACAAAGCGGCGACAAGTTAGAAACAGTGGCCAAAGAATACAGCCTTGAGATCAAAGAAAGCGGGTTATTCAGCATGAACCAGCCCAACATCGCGCTCGGCTGGTCGTACGATACGTTAGAGAAAATATTCGACCTGAAAGTCGGTGAGACCAGCGAACCGATCGAGACCGCGACCGGCTATCAGTTCCTTTCGGTCAAGGAAAGACAGGAGTCCAGCCTGCCGGATTTTGAAAGCGTGAGATCCAAGGCCGTTGAATTGGTCAAAACGAACAAAGCGCTAGAAGTGGCAGGACAAAAAGCGAACGAGTTCGCGCAAAAGATCAAAGATGCCCTAGCTTCCGCACCCGAGAACTCATTTAATACGGTCGTTGAATCTTTGGGACTAAAGACCCAGCAGACGCCCGTGTTCAACCGCGGCCAATACCTTCCCACGATCGGGCTTTCCAGGGAATTTCAGGACGCGGCTTACGATCTGACCGAAAAAGACAAATTAAGTTCTGCCGTCCGGACAGCCAAAGGATATTGCATCCTCTACCGCGACGCTGTGGTGCCTGTGGAAGAAGCGGAGTTTCAAAAAGCCAAAGACCAGTACGCTTCGACCCTTATCAATGAAAAACGCAACCAGATGATCATCGATTTTATCTCAGAGATCCGGTTGCGCGCAGATGTTCAAAACAATTTGAATTCAAATACGCAGCAATAACTGAAATTTCGCTGCGGAACACTTGAAACTATTTAAAGATGGTCTCAAAATCAGAAGAGAACTGATGTTCCACGGATTTGATGATCCCCTCTTCGTCAATATAAACCAGCGTTGGCACACCCATCAGCCTGTACGCGTCGCTCACGCTTTGATCGCTGTCTAACGCAACGTCAAAATCATAGCGGTTGTTCTCCAAATACCTGGCAATGGTCTGGGCAGGCTCTCCCGTACTGATAAAAATAACAGTAATGTTCATCGCAGCGATCTTATCTCGCATCGCGTTGATCTCTTTGACCGCCACCCGGCAATACGGGCACCATGTGGTCCAAAATAACAGGATCGCCTTTTTTCCTTGAATGTATTTTGACAGAGTGATCTTTTGGCTGCGCACCGTCTCTAACGTAAAATCCTGGGCCTTCTTTCCGGTCAACGTCTGCTGGACAAAACCCGCATCTCCCATGGCCATGGCCGGGGTAACCGCGCCTGTGATCATCCATCCGCATAAAACCAAAACCCTCAAACTTGTCATAAACATCCTCTCCTTATTTTGAGACAACGGAATCATCGATCCATTTTAAATAATCCGGATTTCCGTCGATGATAGGCAGCGCGATCACCTCCGGCGTATCATAGCTATGCAATTTCTTAACACAGGCGCAAACCTTCTTGAATAAGTCTTTGCGGGTTTTGATGACCAGCATCGCTTCGCTGGCCCTGTCGATCTTCCCCTGCCACCAGAACATCGATTCAACCCCTTTGATCACATTCGCGCAGGCAATTAATTTCTCATTCAAAAGCCCTTGGGCGATACTGCGGGCCTGCGCCAGGTCTTTGGCGGTCACAAAAACGACAACATATTCTTTACGCTTAGCCATGTCCTTATCCTTTTAGAATTAAGCCCGAGATCATGCGTCCGGCCTTTTCGCCGTCGCGCCGGTAGGAGAAATATCCGGGAGAACACACTGTGCACACCCGGCTGTCA
>CAZLRE010000035.1:9282-11003 GCA_964561885.1 uncultured Planctomycetales bacterium
CATAAATATGTTCGCGATTAACTCCCAACGACATCAACTGATCGTCGTTCGCCTTGATCAGATCCATGAACAACTGTCCGTCTTTCTGAAAAACCGCATCCGGGAAATGACCTTTAAACTCGTCGCTGACCTGATAACAGCAGGACCGTATCGCCGGACCAAAGGCGATCTTCAAGTCTTCGCAGTCACTGTGATAGCGCCCTGCCATGACCTCGTAAGTTCGCAGGAGAATTTCTTTGTGAGTGCTCTTCCAGCCCGCGTGAACAATGCCCATGGCTTGATGAACCGGGTCCCAGATAAAAACCGGAAGGCAATCCGCTGTGCGCACGGCGATGAGCACGTTTTTCAGGTCCGTGACCAAAGCGTCCGCTTCGCGCAGGCGTTTGTCATTGATAAAATCCTCATCAACAACCACCACACCTGCCCCGTGGACCTGCTTGACCCAGGCCAACGTGTTCAATGAAATTCCTGCCGAACGGGATAATTGGGAACGTTGCGATCCGCTTAAAAACGGTTCTTGTTCATCCAGGGTGTAATCCGTCTGGGAATCACTGGTAAATGCCGTCAGTCCCGGTTGGGAGAAAAATTTACTCAGCGAGAGCATCGGCGCCACTCTCTTCGATCAATAAAGGTTGAGCGCCAGAAGGAAGCTCCTGCACTTTCCGAAGCTTTGTTTCAATGGTCCGTGATTTCTTGGAGGCCAGTTCAATGTTATCGGTCGCCTGCTGGAGCTTTTCTCTGGTTTTATCAAGAATATCGCCGAATTTTCCGAATTCCGCCTTGACCGTTCCCAACAAGGACCACACTTCGCTGGCCCTTTTTTCGACGGCAAGGGTCCTGAATCCCATTTGCAGACTGTTTAACAACGCCGCGAATGTGGTCGGTCCGGCAACCGTGATCCGAAAATCCCGCTGAAGAGCTTCGCAAAGCCCTTGGCGTCTTAATACCTCGGCATACAATCCTTCGATCGGAAGGAACATAACGGCAAAATCTGTCGTATATGGCGGGTCAATGTATTTATCCCTGATATTTCTGGCCTCAAGTTTAATGCGCGACTCGATGGCTTTGCTTGCCTCTTCAATGAGCGCGGCATTGGCTTGTTCTTGGGCATCGATCAGACGCTCATAGTCTTCTTTGGGAAATTTCGCATCAATGGGAAGGTACACTGTATCGCTGTCACGTCCCGGCAATTTGATGGCAAATTCTACGGGGTCGCGGCTGCCCTTTTTGGTGATGATATTGCGTTCGTATTGTTCCGCCGTCAATATCTGCTCCAGAAGGTTCCCCAACTGGATCTCTCCCCATGTCCCGCGGGTTTTGACATTGGTTAAAACTTTCTTGAGATCGCCGACGCCCAAGGCCAAGGTCTGCATCTCTCCCAATCCCTGGTGCACCTTCTCCAGACGATCGCTGACCTGTTTAAATGATTCCCCCAAACGCTTCTCTAAGGTTGAATGAAGTTTTTCATCAACTGTTTCGCGCATCTTTTCCAATTTCTGGCTGTTCTCGTCCTGTAAACTTTTTAAACGGCTCTCAACAACATTGCGAACCGATTCCAATTTCTGCTCATTAAGCTGTGTCATGCTGGTCAACTGCTTTGAAAACGTATCAAGCTGATTTTTATCCGACGCGGCCATCTCCGACATCTGGGCAATCACAGTTTTATTAAAAGAGGTCAATGCAGCCTGGAGTTCCTCACGGAAATTCTGAATGGTCTCGTT
>CAZLRE010000036.1:0-10939 GCA_964561885.1 uncultured Planctomycetales bacterium
ATTTGGGGCTTTCGGTTTCCCGCGTTGGTTCCAAGGTTCAGTGGCCGGCGATCAAATCTTTGAGCGCGCCGCTTCGTCTGGAATATCTCCAGTACAGGGAATTGCTGCGCTTGTCCAAGTTGAAAACGGGAGGTCAGTCCGAGGAGATGATCGAAAAGTTAAAGCGCGGCGCGATTTTGACCGAAGTTCTCAAGCAGGATAAAAATAATCCCGTTCCCTGCGAAGCCCAGGTCATGATCTTTTATGCGTTCAATAAGAAACTCATCAATGACTTAACGACTGTCCAGGTGAGAACTTTTCAGGATGAGATATTGCAGTATGCCCATAAAACAGATCCAGAATTCGTCAAGAAATTACGCGAACGCAAAAAGATCGATGACGAGATCGAGAAAAGTTTGGTCGAAGTCCTCAAAACGTATCTTGAAGATCTAAAAAACCGCACGGTCGTCAAGAAGGCCGTGTTTGAGGAAGATGATTACGAAAAAGTTTTAAGTGCGAATCGGCAATGATGTTTGACTGGCGGGTTTGAAGATGGCGGACACGAAGACATATTTCCGGTGCATCATATTAAGCCCGAAGAATCTGGTCTTTGAGAAGGAGATCGTCAGTGTTTTTATCCATAGTGACCGGGGTGAATTTGAACTGTTGTCTTATCATTACCCGCTGGTTGCGATATTGGTGGAAGGAGACATTGTGATCGACGAGCTTTACCGCATACCGGTACGTTCCGGTATTGTCCGGTTTTATGCGAACGAATGCACCATTTTGGTCGAGGAAACTCCGGAAACCATGATGGTGTCCAAAGAAATCGCCCAGTTGACAAAAACTTAACAAAGGAAAGCGATGTTAGGAGAAACATTTCTAATTCTTACGGTCATGTTCATCGCGGTCATGGGGCCGTCGGTTGTCATAGCCGTTCTGGGGTACGCGGTCATCAAGGCATTGAGCCGTAACCCGTCGGCGTCATCGAAGATCTTTCTGGGGATGGGGATCATGCTTGTTTTTGTGGAGTCGATCTCTGTTTTGGCTATCCTTGTGGTCTTTCAACTGTTTTCCAGGTAAGGGGCCATGCATAAATTCACTTATTGGTACGAAGGTTTGATCTTTATCGCGATATTTCTGATCGTTATTGCCATACCATGCGTATTGGTGTCTTTCTTGGGAAGCCGTTTAATCTATCAATTGGGTCAGTACCCAACGAAAAGCGGGAAATCGAACGTTGATATGGCGCTTCCGTTGTTAGGGTCGATGGTCGTAAGTTTTGGCGTGCTGTTCGCGTTTTACAGATATTTCTCCGATTGAAAATTCGGGATTAAAAAGGAGTTAGTGTATGGATTGGGAGTTGATCATAAAATTTTTGGTTCTGACGGTCATCATATCGGCAGGTTTGATCTTTGCCTTGCACCGGGTTTTGATCTCTTCGGTTGACGGGGCCAAACAGCGTCTCGATAAGGAAGCTGAAGCCGCCCGTGTCCGCCAGGCAGAATTGAGCCAGAAGATCAAAGAGGCGGATGAAGAACTTTCCCGCCGAAGGCAGGAACTCGACACGATCGAGAAGAAACTGAAATCCGATCTGGAAGCTTCAGCTTCTAAAGAGAAAGAAGCGATCCTGACCAAGGCCAGGCAGGAAGGGGAAGAGATCATCAGCAAGGCCCAGAATTCCCGCGATCAATTAAAGAAGGATATTGAACGCACCATGGAGCTTAAGATCATCGATTATTCTTCAAAGATATTAACCGATATTCTTTCCGTCAAATCCAGGAACGGTCTGGACAGGGTCTTGGCCGAGGAGTTCGTTGAGAAATTAAAGAATGTCGATATGTCGCGCATCGGTCCTGATGTGAATTCCGCCGATCTTGTGACCGCCGCTCCTTTGGATCCGAAGCTTCAGTCCGATATCGCTGCTGTCCTTGATTCTAAACTCAGCCGTAAGATTTCACTGAACGCAAAGACGGATCCTTCGATCATCGGCGGTGTTGTCATCCAGTTCGGCAGTCTTTTGTTGGACGGCAGTTTGAAGAACGCCCTGCGGTCATCTTCGGTCGCGTTGAAACAGGAAGCGGAAAAAGGCGCGTAATTGTTGCGGAGCTTAAATGGGCAAAGCCAGTAAAGTCAAAAGCGAGGTCATTGAAGTCCGCGATCTGAATGATGTCATTCAGGTCCTTAAAGATGTTGCGGACATGAAGTATTTCGCTCTTTCCACTCAAAAAGACCATTTTTTGCGTTTCAATGAATCGTTCGTTGATTTTTTCCGTTTGATCTCTTTCTCCAGCGTCCGTCATCCGCTTGTTTCCAATGATTACGCGGGCATTGCTTACCTTGTTGTCACGACCGAACAGGGATTTGTGGGCGATCTGAACACAAAAGTTGTGACCCGCGCCATCCAGGAAAAAGAGAAGAACCCCAACGCGGTCTTCATCACCGTCGGCCGCAGGGGTATCGGAAAAATGGAACAATTCGGGCAAAAGTCCATTAAAACATTTGAAGATATCGATGATCAGAAGAATTACGAGCTGGCGTTAAAGGTTAAAGATTATCTGGTCGAGCTGATCATGTCGGGGAAGATCGGCAAGATCTCTGTGGTCTATCCCTGGCCGAAGGAATTCGGGGTCATCAAACCGAGATTGATCAGGCTGTTGCCTTGCGAACATGTTCTGCGTAAACAGGCCCAGCTCATGGAAGTCAGCAAATATGTGATCGAGGAGTCCGATCCTGTTGACACCATCGGATACATGGCCAACATCTGGCTGACGTCGCGCCTTTATGAAATATTTTATGATACGGCCCTGGCTGCCGCGGCCGCTCAAACCCAACAGCTGGACAACAGTTCGACGAAAATGAAAAAAGAAGTTCAGCTGGTCCGTTTGAAATACCGCAAGGCCAGACGCAGCGACATTGACAAAAGTTTGCGCGAAGTATTTTCCGCCAAGATGATGGCGGCCGCTAAATGATCTGAATTTGATCTCTCACTAAGGAGCCCGGATGCAGTCCCAAGAACAAAAAAAAGACTATAAATCGATCGGAAAGATCTCCGCTGTGCAGGGACCTGTCGTCGATGTGAAATTTGATGAGCGCGATGAGGCGCCCGCGGTTTATGACTGCATCGAGACCTACACCTTCGACGGCAAAAAGATCATTCTGCAGACAGCCGAGCATCTCGGCGCCGGAGTGGTCCGATGCATTTCCATGAACGAAACGCTTAACCTGCAGTTAAACGCCCCGTGTTACAACACCTTCAAACCGGTCACGATCCCCATGGGGGACGGCTGTTTCGGCCGGGTTATGGATGCTGCCGGACGTCCCCTGGACAACGGCGGGCCTTATGACTGCCCGGAGCGCGTGCCTATCCGTCAATTGCAGAAACAGATCGGTTTCAATCTCAAGAATAAGAACCGTGAGATCCCCGAACTCTTGGAGACGGGGATCAAATACATCGATCTTTTGTATCCGCTGGTTAAAGGAAGCAAGACAGGCGTTCTGGGAGGGGCCGGTTGCGGTAAGACCGTCGTCATTCTGGAACTCATCAATAACATTGTCAAGGCCCGCGGCGGCGCTTGCGTGTTCACCGGCATCGGCGAACGGATCCGCGAGGGCAACGAGCTTTATTATGAGCTCAAGGAGAATGACCTCCTTAAGAATGTCATGCTGGCTTTCGGACAGATGGACCAGCCGCCGGGCGTGCGCGCCGAAGTCGTCAACGCCGGGATCACACTTGCTGAATATCTTTTGGCCAAGAACAAAGACGTGCTTTTGTTTATGGACAATCTTTACCGCTTCATTCAGGGTGGGCAGGAAGTTTCAACGCTTCTTGGCCGTGTTCCAGCCGAAACCGGATATCAGCCGACGATGTCATCCGAGGTCAACATGGTCCAGGAGCGCATCCGCAACGTCGACGGCGGCGGTTCGATCACAGCCATGCAGGCAGTGTATGTTCCGGCGGACGACATGACCGATCCTGCGGTCGTTGCCATATTTGCGACTTTGGAAGGGGTCATTGTTCTTTCGCGCGACCTGGTCCAGCGCGGTATGTATCCGGCCATCGACGCGCTGCAGAGTTCCTGCGTGAACCTGGATACCATGGTCGTCGGGCGCAGGCATTACGATATATCCCAGCAGGTTATCCAGCATTTCAGCAAACACAATTCGCTTAAGCGCATCGTTGCCGTTATCGGTCTTGAAGAATTGAGTAAGGAAGACCAGAAGGTCTACCGCCGGGCGGAAAAACTTTATAATTTCATGACCCAGCCGTTCACGGTCAGCGAAGTCTTCACCGGCAAAAAGGGCGAATACGTTCCTCTTGGGGACACCATCCACGGCTGCGAGCGCATCATTGCCGGTGATTACGATCACATGGAAGCCCAGGAATTTTACATGATCGGCAAGGCTCCCAGGATCTAACGATCCACTATTCCTTTAAATATATTTTTCCATAGTCCTTGTGATCTCAAACCACCTTAAGCATTTGAAGGACTATACGTATGATCGTTAAAACGTCCTCCCAAAAAACGCTGGCTGAGGCCATCGTTAGAAAAAATCTTCTAAGTCAGGCCGAGATCGACCGTTACGCGACGGAAGCCAAGCTCGCCAAGGAAAATCTTCATTCCTATTTGGCCCGTTACGATATTCTTTCAGACCGGCAGATCATGGATGCTCTGGCTGATTTCCTGCAGATGGAAACGGTTGACCTTAAGCGTTTGACGGTTGACAGGGACGTGATCGAACGGGTGCCTGTTAAATTCGCTTCCTATTATAAATTTATGCCCATTGCGATCGAAGAGAGCTCGATCAAGATCGCGACCGCAATGCCCATGGATGTGCGCCTGCAGGATGAGTTGCGGGTGCATCTTGGGTTGGAACCCAGGATCGTATTGGCGGTTGAGTCCGACATTTACGATGCTTTGAAGAAATATTATGGGCTCGCGTCGGACACCATCGACAAGATCCTTGCCCGCGATCCCCAGAAACGCAGCAATTTGGAAAGCGACCATTCGCAATGGGTGGAGGATATTGAGAAGAAGAGCGAAGACCCGTCCGTTGCCAAATTAGTCAATCAGATCATTCTTGAGGCCTATCAGAAGCGCGCGACCGATATTCATTTGGAACCTTACCGCAGCAAAGTCCGTTTACGTTACCGCATCGACGGTGTTCTGGTCGACGCGAATCTGCCCAACGAAGCCAAGGTGTTTTTGTTGCCGATCATCTCGCGCATCAAGATCATGTCGAACTTAAGTATCACCGAAAAACGTCTTCCCCAGGACGGCAGCGCCATCGTGCGCACCAAAGACCAGGACCTGGACCTGCGCGTGTCCACCATTCCGACCCCGCGGGGCGAGAGCATGGTCATACGCATTCTACCGACGAAGACCATGCTGATGAGCCTGGAGAAGTTAGGTTTTAATCACGACACCGCTGTCAAGTTCCGCGGATTGATCACACGTCCCCACGGCATCATCTTTGTCACCGGTCCGACCGGAAGCGGCAAGACGACCACGCTCTATGCCTGTTTGAATGAGATCAATACCCCGGGACGCAAGATCATCACCATCGAGGATCCTGTTGAGTATGAGATGGAGGGGATCACTCAGATCCAGGTGAATCTTAAGGTTGAACTGGATTTTGCCAGAGGATTGCGCAGTGTCCTTCGTCATGACCCGGACATTCTGATGGTCGGCGAGGTCCGTGATCTGGAAACAGCGGAGATCGCCATCCGCACGGCCTTGACCGGTCATATGGTGTTCTCGACTTTGCACACAAACGATGCCGCCAGCGGCGTCACGCGTCTGGTCGATATGGGCATTGAGCCTTATCTGGTGGCATCCAGCGTCGAGGCGTTCGTGGCCCAGCGGCTTGTGCGCATCATCTGCCCAGGATGTAAAATGGAAGACACAACGCCTCTTAAGGATATCAGGGAGGAGATCTTTAAATCGCTTCAGTTGAAGTCTTCCGATGGCATTAAGATCTTCAAGGGGGCCGGGTGCGACCAATGCAACGGCACAGGATATTACGGACGGACAGCGATCTACGAGATCATGGAGTTCAACGAGGCCATTCGCGCGGCCATTATCGAGAAACCGAGAGCCGAGCACATCAAGCGCATCGCGATGCATAACGGTATGATCACGCTCCGACAGGACGGCTGGAGAAATGTTTTGGAAGGCGTCACGACACCCGCGGAGATCCTTAACGTGACGACCAAGGAACAAACGGTAATGATGTCCGAACTATTTAAGACCCAACCGAACGGATGATGTGTTGCCTTTGAGGCCGTATGCCAGCGTATCTTTATAAAGCCAAGAAAGAATCTGCCGAAACGGTCGTAGGAACGGTCGATGCCGAGAATCAAGATGAGGCGATCGAACTCATCCATGGCCTAGGCTTACTGCCCATCGCTATTGAAGAGAGCACTTCCGACGGACAATTGATCCGCACCGTCAAGAATGTGAAGGTCAAGAGCAGGGAAACGTATTTATTTTCCCGCCAGATGGCGAGCCTGATCAAATCCGGCGTTCCTTTGCTTCAGGCGCTCGAGGTCATTTCCCGCCAGACCCGTGACAAGAAATTCGCACATATCATCAAGGAAGTGATCTTCGGCGTGAGAAACGGCCGGTCATTATCGGCCTGTTTGGGAGAATACCCCCAGGTATTCTCCGCGTTATATGTGGCCATGGTCAGGGCTGGTGAGGAAAGCGGTCATCTGCGCGAGATGCTCCTGCGCATGTCCGAACATCAAAAAAAGCAGGAAGAGATTTCCTCCAAGGTCCGTTCCGCGCTGGCCTATCCATCGTTCATGTTCTTGGTCGGGATATCGACGGTGATCTTCATTCTGACGTTTGTCATGCCCAGGATATCCGTCATGTTCAAAGATCTGGGGCAAAGTCTTCCGTGGCCCACACAAGTGGTCATGGGAGTCAGCCGCCTCATGCAGACATCCGGTGTCTGGGGATTATGCGCGGTCTTGTTATTGGGGGTATTGATCAACCGCTGGGCGCAATCGCAGCGAGGGCGCGTTGCCTTGAGCCGCAGCGTTTTGATCATTCCTGTGGTCCGGAATTTCTTTGTGCGCATGGATATCGCCAGATTTTGCCGCACGCTTTCGCTTCTATTGGAAAGCGGGCTTCCGATCTTGCGCGCGATCGAAGTGGCTGTCCCCACGCTTGATAACAGTTATCTAAAAAGAGACATTCTTTTGTCGGTGCAAGGGCTCACGGCGGGCGATTCATTGGGGGTTTGCTTGCGGCGTTCCGAGATCATTCCGGAGATGGTCAGTCAGCTCATTGCCGTCGGGGAAGAATCAGGCTCGTTGGTCGAGTCCTTAACCGATATCGCCGAAAGTTATGAGCAGGACATCAATGAATCGACAAAATTCCTGACAACGCTCCTTGAGCCGGTCATGATCCTTTCCATCGGGATCGTCATCGGATTTTTGGTCTTTGCCATGCTTCTTCCGATCTTTCAGATGGACCTTCTGGCGCAATAACATGTGTTCGCATATCCTCAGATCCTTTATCATGGCCGTATCTTTGCTGTTCTTGTCAGTTAGCTGGGGCAATGCCCAAGTTCCGGTCGATTACAGCGATTTTTCCAAATGGCAAACGCTCAAGGGGGACCATTTCGTTGTTTATTATTACGACAGGGGCCATGCTTCGACCGCGTCTCACGTTTTGACCAAAGCAGAAGAATATTACGATAAAGTGGCTTATCAGATCGGATATGCCCGATACGGCGATTTCTGGACGTGGGAGGACAGGGTCAAGATCTTCATTTTTCCGGACCAGCTGTCTTTTCTTTTAACAACAGGCCAGAAAGTTTGGTCGAAAGGCTACGCGGTGCGTGATTCCAAACTTTTTGAATCGCGCGCTATTGTGACGTACCATCAGGAGGAAAGTTTTATCAACAATCTTTTGCCGCATGAGATCGCTCACTTGGTGGTCAAGGATTTTATCGGGTTCGAACGTCCGCTTCCGTTGTGGTTCGAGGAGGGTGTTGCGCAGCAGCAAGAGATGAAAGATCCCTCTCAGGAAGACGGGATCGTATTTTTGGCGAAAAGCGGACAGCATATCCCGTTCGAACTGCTTAACATGTTGGATATCCGTCGAGAGACCCAGGAATTGAAGGTCGCGGTGTTTTATGCTCAGAGCCGGTCGGTCGTGGAATTTCTGATCAAGGTCTACGGCCGGGAAGCGTTCGAGCGGCTGTGCGTGAATTTAAGGGACGGCATGGACCTTCTGCAGGCCTTCGCCAATGCCTATGGGGGTTCCATTGATTCCATGGCGGCCTTGGAAAGAAAATGGCTCGATTATATGCGTGGCAAATAATCGTCTTGGCAGTTGATAATTGTAAGATCTCAGAATAGAATGTTCTCGTATCAGTGATACTTCAGGAGGGGATATGTCCGAAAGAAATTTCTTATCTTCAGGCGTTTCTAATTTCATTTTTCTTCGTCGAGGTTTCACGTTAGTTGAGATCATGCTGGTCGTGATCATCATCGGCGCTTTATCAGCCATGATCATTCCCCGTTTGACCGGCCGTTCGGACCAGGCCAAGGCCTCGGTCGCCAAATCCGATATCGAAGCGCATTTGGCCACGGCCCTGAAACTCTATGAGCTGGACAACGGCAACTTTCCGTCATCAAGCCAGGGGCTTTCCGCCTTGCGATCCAAACCCACGACAAATCCGATCCCCAAAAGCTGGAACGGTCCTTATATCGAGAAAGACCCGACCGACCCATGGGGCCGCCCGTATGTTTATGCTTCTCCCGGCGACCATCGTTCCGATTATGATCTTTATTCCAAGGGCAAGAACGAAGGTTCCGCCGATGACGACATCGTCAATTGGCAATAGTGTGATCCCTGCCAGATTTTTGCATCACAAAGATCAAAAGGCTTTTACGTTCATTGAAGTGATGATGACCCTTGCGATCCTCACCGGCGGGGTCGTGATGCTTTATAAGGCCTTTTTTTTGTGCCTTGATTATCAGAATCACCTGGCCTTTCGCCTCAAAGCGTTTAATATCCTTGAGAACCGGATCGCCCTGACAGAACAAATGCTGCGTGACTATAAGTTGTTATCCTTCACGCGTGACGCCCAACAGGAAACCGCCGTCATCAACGGCCAGGAGATCGTCTACCGGGTGGACATAAAATTATCCCCAACCGCAGAGACATCTTTTTTGTACCAGGTCGATATTTCCGTGGCGTGGCAGGAAAAAAAGAGGGAAGTGGTCATCAGCCGGTCGGCGTACATTTCCAATCTCACCGCGGTCCGCAACACGTGATATGAACATGCCGGAACATTTTTTCAGAAGACCCAACCGCCGCAGTTTTACCCTCATCGAGATATTGCTCACAACGGCCCTGTTCTCGATGTGTTCGCTTGCCATTTATCAGGTTTTTGCCAGCGGTCTTAAGCTTTGGGCTCGCGCCCAGCATTTTGCGGTCGAAGAAGATATCAGTATTTTTTTCGACAAGATATCTGAAGATCTAAGGGGCAGTTTTTATTTCACCGGCATCAAATTCGAAGGCACTGCGAACAAAATAACGGTCCCGACATTTATCATGGCTCAACCTGATGCGCGTTCCGTTCATGCCGACGGAGAAGCGTTCGCGCATATCGGCGCGGTCCGCTATTACCTGGATTCCGAGAACCATACTCTCCAACGCAGTCAGGCCAATTACAGCCAGGCGCTCGATGGCCGATTCGTTGATGATAAGGTGGTGGTCAAGGCCGTGAGCGGGCTTAAGATCGTTTATTACATGCCGGGCAGCAAAGGGGTGGAGCCCTTTGCCAAGGTCAGTGATGTGATCCCATCCAGCGTTTATATCGAGGTCACCTACAGCGACGGACGTTCGGAACAATCGACCAGCCGGATGATCGCCATTCCGGCGGGGATCTGATCATTTAGAAGAGTCGAAGGTTTTAGGAATATGCATGTGACTTCTCCCAACATAATCATCAGGCCGCATCAGCGCGGAGCTGTTTTGATATTTGTGCTGTGGGTCCTGAGTTTTCTGGCCGTACTGGCGGTTAATTTGGGCTATGGCGTCCGCCAGAAAATGACGTTTCTTAAGCGCATGGATGAGCGAAGCCAGGCGCAGCATTTGGCTGCCGGATCGGTCAAAATGGCGGTTGCGGTCCTGATTGATGAGCTTCAAAAAAGCCAATTTCAGTATACGGCCTCATCCAAAGCCTTCCGGCACAATAACCCGGGCCGTTTTGCCGAAATGCGTTTGCCGCAGGGAACGTGTGAGATCAGTTATCCTGTTTCAACAGCTCTGGCTTCGAAGGAAAAGCGTTACGGTGTGATCGATGAAGAAAGCAAGATCAATGTCAATACCGCCGATAAATCAACACTTATCCGTTTGATGATCGGGGTCCTGTCCCTGGATGATAACAGCGCCGAGAAGATCGCCGAGGCCATTTATGACTGGAGACAACTGGGGGACAGCGAGATCAAAGGGTTTTTGAGCGATGATTATTATTCCAATTTACAATACCCATACCCGAAAAAGAGCCTGCCTTTTGAGCTCATTGATGAATTGCTTCTGGTCAAGGGCATTGACCGCAACAAATACGAGATCCTTAGACGTTTTCTGACGGTCTATGGCAACGGACAGGTGAACATCAACACCGCTCCTAAAGAAATTATCCTGGCCCTGGGGCTGGATGAACCGGTCGCGGATAAATTGCTCGCTTTAAGGCGGGGCGCTGACGCCGTTGATCACACCGCCGATGACCATGTATTCAACCGGACCTTTGACATCGCCTCCGAAGTCAACGCCTTCCAGGAATTGCCGGAGGAGGAAATGCGTTTGATCGACCGGCTGAACCAGCGCGGCTTGTTGACCACGAATTCCTATCATTACACGATCCAGGCGCAGGCCTTCTTGACGGGGACCAACGACACGAGAAAGGTCGAGGCGGTTTTTAATTCCGTCGATAA
>CAZLRE010000037.1:0-2245 GCA_964561885.1 uncultured Planctomycetales bacterium
CTTCCAGGCAATGCCGGTCCAGGAGCCTTTGTAAGCCACGATCTTTTCTTTGATGTTCTGTTCGTTGTCCTGCCCGACGATGGTGATGCCGGTGACCTCAAAGGTGTTAGGGTCAAAGGAATCAATGAAATAAAGACGGTTGTTCAGACCGTAGAACGTAAGGTTGCGGATCATGGGCCTGGTTTTCTTGTCTTTTTCCGTCTTGGCGATCTTGATCTGGGATTCCTTGATGTCCTGGGAGATGATCGTCGATTGCGGCACGAAACGTTCGTTGACCAGAAAGATCATGGCGCAGACGATCAGCCCGAAGGAGATCGCCGGGCGGGTCAAGCGCCAGAAATCCATGCCGCTGGAACGAAGGGCGATGATCTCGTTGTTGCTGTTGAGCTGACTGTAGGAGAAAAGCGTGGCAATAAGGCACGCAATAGGCGAAGTGTTGACCAGGATGATCGGCAAGAATGAAAGGTAATACTGCACGATCACATCGAGGGCCACTTTCTTCTCGATAAAATCTTCCATGTGGCTGAAGATGTCAACCAAGACATAGAGAAAACAGAAGACCAGGACCATGGAAATGAATATGGTCATGATGGATTGGGTGATATATCGGTCGATGATGCGCATTGTCTTTAGTCTTCGGTCTTCGGTCTTCGGTCTGTATTTTTCATTTCATACACATCCGCACGTTCAAAAACAGCACCACGATGCCGGCGATGATGTTCGGGCCCCACATGGTCAAGGCCACCGGTGTCAGAGCCTGACCGGCCAGCGCCTGCGCGCCTAGCGACAAAAGAAAATAAGGCGCCGCAAACAACAACGCATAAAGAAGATTGGCGGTCTTCTCCCGCCGGTGCGTGATGACCGCCAGCGGAAATCCAAGCAGAATAAAAAGCAAAGGTGTCAGCGACCACGTGATCTTGCGGTAATATTCGGTCTGCAGAGGCGAGATATCAACGAACAGCGGGCGCAGCTCATCCATTTTGGCGCGCAGTTCATTGAGCGTCATAGCCTTGGGTTTCTTGTCCGTTTTCTTTTTTGTTTTTGAGATGTCCAGCGTAATGAACGATGTCTCAAAGTTCAGTTTATAGAAATTGTTCGGATTGTTAAAATCGATCTCATCGGAGGTGCCGTTGACGAGCTTTAATTTGATGATGTCCTTGTCGGGAGAGGTGGCGAATTCGCCTTCCTGGGCGATGATGGTGCGCGTGGGTTTGCCTTCGGGCTGCGGCTGGTAGATGCGGATGTTGTGCATCTTGTTGCCTTCGACCTTGTAAATGAAGATGATGTAGCCGTCAAAGGCGTTGATGAACGCGCCGGCCTCCAGAAGGGCCGTGGGGTTCTGAAAACCCGATTCTTTTAAAAGAGATTTCTGTTCGTAGTAGGCGCGGGGGATCACGCGGTCGTTGAGGATGAACATGATGATGCTGAAGATAAGACCGACCATGATCAAAGGCGAAATGATCCGCCGCAGGTAAATGCCGTTGGCGCGCATGGCCAGGATCTCATTGTCCGCGGACAGGCGTCCGAAGGTGAGCACGATCGTGGTCAGGCATGAGATCGGCAGCGTATAGGCCAAAAGCAGGGGGATGTAGTAAAGAAAAACCTGGCCCACGGCTGAAAGGCTGACACCGCGGTTGATGACTTTGTCCGCCAGCTGAGGAAGGTATCCCAGAAGGAACACGCAGGTTAATACGCTAATCGAGATAAAAAAAGGGGTGATGCACTCGGCAAGGATGTAGTTGCGCAGGATCCTCATATTTGATCGGACATCCGTACCCCTGAGGGTGACAGTGGAGTTAAGGCAACGACAAAAACAGCGACGCGTTTGGCGCCGGCGTCTTTGAGCGCTTGGGCCGCATGCGAGGCTGTCGCGCCGGTTGTTAAAAGGTCGTCGATGAGAAGAACTGATTTATTATTAATATTAAAATTCTTTTCCATTCTAAAAGCGCCCTCCATGTTTGTCCAGCGTTCTTTTGCCCTCAGCGCGGACTGCGGATGGGTGGGGCGGATGCGCAGCAATCCCCGGACGCAAATGGGCAAACCGGTCTGTTCATTGAGGATATCAGCGATAAAGGCGGCCTGGTTAAACCCGCGTTCGCGCAGCCGTACCGGGTAAAGCGGCATGGGAATGCCCACGTCAAAGGATCCCAAAGGCGCCGGATAGCGCGTCATGAATTCTCTAATGAGCCGGCCCAGGACCTTGCGGACGCATGTCTGCCCGTGGTATTTAAATGCGTGCATCAAG